>DFPL01000283.1 GCA_002377245.1 Enterobacteriaceae bacterium UBA3516 | reverse complement strand
CAAGGAACATAAGGTGAACGGAACGACCCTCAGAGCCGCATGTTCCCCTTACCCTGGCGCTGCCAGGATAACTACACGCTCTCCGCCAGCTCGAACATACCGTAGGGGTGGATTTGCAGGTAGTAGCTATCCCCCACATCGGGTTGCAGACGCGTAGCATTCACCTGCAACAAAATACGCTGGCCGTGCCACTCCACAATCACCTCATACTGCGGTCCCATATAGGCGACGTGCTGAATGACGCATTTCTGGCTCTCTTCGCCGTGCTCGCCAAGGGTGATGGCCTCCGGGCGTACGCCCACCGTCCCCGTCCCCTGCGCGGCAAAATGGGTAGGCTTCGGCAAACGGTAACCGTAAATATCCACGCTATCCTGCTGGAAGGTCGCCGGGAACAGGTTGGCATCGCCCATAAAGCTTGCCATAAAGCGCGATGCGGGCTGGCGGTAGAGATCCTGCGGCGAGCCCATCTGCATAATCTTGCCTTTGTTCATCACCAGTACGGTATCGGACACCGCGAAGGCCTCGCTCTGGTCGTGGGTCACATACAGTGAGGTGATGTTGAACTGCTTTTGCAGCTCGCGAATTTTATCGCGCATGCTGCGACGCAGGTTGGCATCGAGGTTACTCAGCGGCTCATCAAACAGGAGCACTTTAGGCTTCAGAATTAACGCACGGGCCAGCGCCACACGCTGTTGCTGCCCACCGGAAATCTGATCCACAAAGCGGTCTTCGAAGCCTTCCAGATCCACCATCGCCAGCGCCTCTTTGACGCGGGTTTTGATCTCTGCGCGCGGAACGCCAAGCATCTTCAGGCCATAACCGACGTTTTCGCCCAGCGACATATGGGGAAAGAGGGCATAGGACTGAAACACCATGCAGATGTCACGCTGTTGAATAGAACGGTGTGTGACATCTTCGCCATCAATGAGAATTTGCCCGCCGGTGGGTTTTTCCAGCCCGGCGACCAGGCGCAGCACGGTGGTTTTTCCGCATCCCGAAGGGCCAAGCAGGCTGACCATCTCACCTTGTGGAATGGCGAGATTGATGCTTTCAATCACCGTGTTGCTGCCGAATTGCTTATTAACGTTGCGCAATTCAACGAAATGTTTTTGTGTCATGGTCATGCTCCGTTACGCCTGGTTCTTGGCTTTAGAACGGGAGATACGCGCCTCACCGATCAGCCAGTCAAAAATGAAGATGATGGCGAGCATCACCACAATAAGGATTGAGCCATAGGCAATGGCCACGCCGTACTCGCCGTCTTCCACACGGTTCAGGATGTAGGCCGTTGCCACGCGGGTGTCCGGGGTGACAAGGAAGACGATGGCGCTGACGGTGGTAATGGCGCGAACAAAGCTGTAAATCAGCGCGGACAAAATGGCCGGGCGCAGCAGCGGCAGCAGGATCTGCGTAATGGTACGCAGTGACCCGGCGCGCAGGCTGAGCGAGGCTTCATCCAGCGATTTGTCTATCTGACCGAGGCCCGCGATACCGGCACGAATCCCCACCGGCACGTTACGCATCACCATCGACATAATCACAATCGCCGCGGTACCGGTGATGTAAACCGGCGCACTGTTAAAGGCGAGGATGTAGGAGACGCCTGCCACGGTGCCCGGTACGGCAAAGCACAGCATGGTGGTGAACTCGATGGTCTTTTTACCTTTGAACTGCTGGCGCACCACAATCCAGGCGATCAACAAACCAAACGCGGCGGTGATCGGTGCGGCAATACCGGCATAAAGCAGCGTATCAAGCAGTGAAGGCCATGCCCCGTCGCTCATTCCCTGGCCGAACAGTTTGATGAAGTTGTCCAGCGTCAGGGTGTAATCCACGCCCCAGTTGACGGTGAAGCTGCCGTAGAAAATGCTGCCGTAAAGCAGGGCATTGAAGGCCACCCAAATCGTCAGCAGCGCAATCACGGTCCAGACCAGGGTGACCGGCAGGGGCTGCACATCGCCACGGTAGGATTTCCCGGAGACCGTCACGTAAGAGCGTTTGCCAATCCACATGTACTGCACGCAGAACACCAGCAGAGAGAAGAGCAGCAGGAAGGCACCCAGCGTGCTCGCCGCCTGATAATCAAGCTGCGAACCGGTGATGTAGAAGTAGATCTGCGTTGCCAGTACGTCAAAGTTACCGCCCAGTACCAACGGGTTACTGAAGTCGGCCAGCGACTGCACTACCACGATCAGGAAAGCGTTCGCCAGCGCCGGTTTCAGCAGCGGAACGAAAACGCCGTTAAAGGTCTGCCAGCGGCTGGCGCGCAGCGTGTAAGACGCCTCTTCCAGTGAAGGGTGTATCGTTTTGATGGCCCCGTCGATGATCATAAAGGCCATCGGGGTAAAGGCCAGCACCTGCGCCAGCCAGATGCCGGTAAAGCCATACAGCCAGTTGGTGTTGGTCAGTCCAAACCAGTCGACCATCAGCTCGGTCACGTAGCCGGAACGCCCCATCATCAGCGTCACGCCTAAGCCCACCACGAACGGCGGGGTGACGATAGGCAAAATGGAAAACACGCGACCAATAATGGCGCTGCGTTTGGCAATGCGCGTGGTGTAAATCGCCAGCACCAGACCGAAGAAAGTACAGCCGACGCCAACGGCCATCGCCAGCCAGATGGAGTTGAGGATCACCTGAATGATGTGCGCCTGCGAGAGCACGCTCATAAAGGCCAACGGGGCAAACTCGCCGCTGTCGGTGGTGAACATCGGAATAAATATGGCGATGCTCGGCCAGACGATAAAGATGCTGATCCCCGCCACAATCGTGATCAGCGAGCCAATGACGAAACGGTCACCGCCAAGCCACTCCAGACGGGTCAACGCCAGCGTCATCACCGCGCCTAACGCGACGAACAGCACGATGCTGGCATAGCCCAGCCCACGGCCTTCAACCGTGGCGCTGATCGCCACAAAGGCGATGCACAGCAGTGCCCAGGCAGCATCAAAGTAGTGGCGGCCGCGCTGCTCACGTTTCGCTTCACTGAGCGGGCGCAGCACCAGCACGGTGGGGAGCAAGTACCATAACCAGCTAACGTTAAGGTGTGACCAGCCGTAGGCCGCGAGAATTTCATCGGACGTTGAGTCGGTCAGGCCGTAATCCAGGCTCCAGCTCGGCAGCAGGGCAAACGCCAGCCAGCCGAGTAAAACCCAAAGGAAGACCGCATCCCGTTTTTTGGCGGGATGGAGAGTGAGTGTGTGTGACATAAGCGTTCCGGTGTTGTAGGCCGGGTGGGGCGGTGGTGCCTTCACCCGGCAAATGCTGCAGGTGTGGGTTTATTTGCCCATCTTCACATCGCTAACCCATTTATTAATCAGCGCTTTACGTACGTCCGTGGAGCCGTATTTATCCATGTCGTAACTGATCAGTTTCAGGTCATCGAGTTTCAGTGAGTTCGGCGACGTCTCTGCCGTGGTGTTGGTCAGAATCTGGTAAGACTTGCCTTTTTTCCACGCCAGTTCCTGTGCTTCTTTGGAGAGCGCCCAGTCAACAAACAGTTTGGCGTTATCAATGTTACGCGCCCCTTTCAGGATACTGATACCGCCGATCTCATAGCCGGTGCCTTCACAAGGCGAGATCAGCTCCAGCGGTGCGCCTTGCTCTTTTTCCAGTGAGTAATCATGCAGGAAGCCGATACCAATTGCCGTTTCACCACGGGCGGCGTTGCGTGCCGGGGCAATGCCGGATTTGGTGTACTGTGAGACGTTGCTGTTGAGCTGTTTCAGGTAATCAAAGGCCTGATCCTCGCCCCACAGCTGGACAAAGGTCGCCAGTGCGGTGTAAGCGGTGCCGGAGCTTTGTGGATCGGCAATCTGAATCTCGCCTTTGTATTCCGGTTTGGTCAGATCTTTCCAGCATTTTGGCACCGGCAGGTTTTTCTCTTTCAGGCGCTGAGTGTTCACGCCAAAGCCGAGAATACCAACGTACACCGCTGAGGAGAGGTTGCCTTTCACTTTTGCCGGGTCACGGAATTTTTCCATCACCTGCTCAAGGTTCGGGGATTTATAGGCCTGCAGCAGACCCATTTCCCCTGCCTGAGATTGAGGGTCGAGGGTGCCACCGTACCAGACGTCAGCCTGCGGGTTTTTCTTCTCAGCATCGACCTTCGCCAGCGTGCTGCCAGAGCCGTTACGAATGAATGAGGTTTTGACGTTGTACTTCTCGCCAAAGGCCTGCGTTTCCGTTTCACACATTTCGTTGGTGGCGCTGCAATAAACCACCAGACGACCTTCTGCTTTGGCGACGCCGCTAAAGGCGGAAAGCGCAAGGCCGGTTGCAACCAGGGTAGAGAGTAGGGTGACTTTCATTATCTTTTCCTTCTTATGAGGTACCAGGACTGCGTGATGTTGCAATGCCCGCCATCAACAGCGGCATCAGTAATAAACCCATCAGTACGGCGGCGATGGAGAGCAAACTGAACATCCCCGACCAGCCGTAGTGTTCAATAATTTGTGACAGCGGCCAGCCCGCCAGTGCGGCCCCCAGATAGGCGAAGATGCCAAGAAAGCCGGTTATCGAGCCTGCCGCGGCCTTGTGTCCGCATTCGACGGCGGCAAGACCAATTAACATTTGCGGCCCAAAAACAAAAAAGCCCACCGTGAAAAAGCACATTGCCAACAAGGCATAGTGGTGTACCGGCGCCAGCCAGAGCGCAGTCACTGAGACAATCAGCCCCAGGGTAAAGAGCAGAATCATCGGTGCGCGCTGCCCGCTGAACAGCAGATCAGAGCCCCATCCGGCAAACAGCGCCCCCAGCAGACCGCCGATTTCAAACAGCATCACCGTGGCGTTGGCGCTCAGTAAGTTGACGCCGTGGCTTTCCGACAGCCAGAGATTGCCCCAGTCATTGAGCGCAATACGGATCAGATAGACCAGTACATAAGAGAAGCCCAGCAGCCAAATCAATGGGTTTCGCAGCACCGTCTCACGCAGCATCTGCCATAAGCCCATCGGTGGGCTTTGTTGCTCCTGGCGCAGCTCCAGCGGGTCGTGCCGCCATTCGCCTACGCTCGGTAGTCCCTCTTCCTGCGGTGTCCCCCGCAGTTGCATGGTTAACCACACGCCGAGTGCCATGCTGATAATCCCCGGTGTCAGCATCGCGGCCTGCCAGCCCCACCAATGGGCGGCGAAGGCACATATCAGCGGAATAATCGCTCCGCCAATGTTGATCGACATGTTCCAGCAGCCCCACCAGAAACCGCGTTCATTGCGCGAATACCAGTGGGTCAACAGTCGTGCGCAGGGGGGCCAGCCCCAGCCCTGGAAAAATCCGTTTAACGTCCAGACCACCAGCAGCAACGGCAGTGAATCCCCAAAGGCAAACACCACGTTCAGCAGCCCGGTGGCAAACAGCCCGCAGCCCATAAAAGCGCGCTGCCCGTGACTGTCATGCCACAATCCTGCGGCAAATTTCGACAGGCCATAGCTCAGATAAAACAGCGACCCCAGCAGGCCAATGTCGCCTTTGTCGAGACCCAAATCACTTTGCAGCGCCGGCAGCACGTAGTTCACGCTTTTGCGCGTGAGGTAAAACGCGGCGTATCCCACCACCATGGAGAGCAACAGACGCGAGCGCTGCGTTCGGTAACGGTGGTCAATGTCAGTTGGCGAGATGGCGTGCATAACGGTCTCCAGTTGCGCTGACTATAGGTAAGCGCAGATGAAAGGGGATGAGAGAAACTCCCCAGGTGACTAAGACTTTTTCCTGGTCAGCGTGGGGTTTGTTGCAAAATTGTGGGCAAGTTAACAGTTACGCATGTTCCCTGGCGGGATTCGAGGGTCAGTTCACCGCCGAGAGCATGGACGCGCTCGCGCATGCCCTGAATACCAAAACCGGGCATTTTCTCGGCCGTGATGCCGATGCCGTTGTCATGCACTTCAAGGCATAAGCGGCCATCTTGTTCGCTAAGGCGGATGCGTACCTGGCTGGCGCTGGCGTGTTTACAGACGTTATTGAGCAACTCTTGCAACAGTCGATAGAGGGTAAAGACCAGGGTCTCGCTGGTGGGTGGGGCACTGAGTCGGTAATCAAAATGACAGTCAATGCCGCGCTCGGCGAAAGCAAACTCATTAACCAAATGGTGCAGCGCTTCCTGTAAAGAGAGTTCATCCAGTACCGGCGGTCGGAGCTGGCGCAGTAACTGCCGCGTGGAGTGGTGGATGCGCCGGGCCAGCGCATTAATCTGTTCGGCGGCTTCCAGCGCCTGAGGCGTGTCGCCGGCTCGCTTTACTAACTGTGACTGGATTTGAATGGCGGTGATGTTCTGACCGATTTCATCGTGTAACTCACGGGCAAGGCTTTTTCGCGTATCCTCTTCCGTATGAATCAGTTTTTCTGCCAGGGCCTGGCGTGCATGCAGTTCGCCTTCCAGTCGGCGGCGATAGTGATCGAGATTAAGGGCCAAATGCTGTTGGCGGCTGATGGCGATCCCAAGCCCAATACCCAACAGCGCCTGGGTGGCGAGGAAAATTTCCAGCTCCAGCAAATCGGTAAAACCGACCCCGACCTGACGGGCAAGGGTAATGAGCATGCTGCCGAGCAGGCCCGACATGACGCCGCCCTGCCAGCCAAATTTCCATGCCATCACCACGTTGGGCAAGAACACCACAATCAGCAACAGGCGTTCTATCTGCGGTGAGAGCACCATCTGGGTGCCAATACCGATGATGAAAAAGAGGCTGCACCAGATAATCAGCGAGGTGCGCAGCGGCGGCGCGAGGGTGTCGAGCCCCAGCAGATGATGGCGATGCTGCTGGCGCAGGAACTCGAAAATCAGATAGGTAAAAGGGGTAAGCAGGACGCCGCCGGTAAACGAGGCCAGCCCGGCAAGCAGTATGGGGCTATGTAAAAACGGGGCCAATAGCAGCGTATGAAGCAGCGCAGTCACGGTCACCGCTGCTAACACCAGAGTGAGTCGCTGCCAGTAGAGCGGGAATCGGTGCCAGTACCGCTGGGTGAAGAACGCCGGCAGCAGACTGATAAAGGGCGCGGCGAGCATCGTGAAACCGTTTACTAACTGTTCGCTGTAAAGCCAGAAAATCAGCGCCAGTTGCGGGAGCAACAGCGCAGGCCAGAAGCGGCGGGAAAGCAGAATTAACAAAGCCAGATAGACGCCATGGGGCAGGAACAGCACAGCCTGTTGACCGTTATGGGTCAGGTAGAAGCTGAGCGTCCACAGCATCAGCCAGCCCGGCCCCCAGGCCAGAATGATAAACAGCGATATGACGCCGTGACGCAGCGATCGCGACATCAGTGGCTGGCCAGAAGGTTATTGTTGAGCGCGAAATGCACCAACTCGATGGTGCTGTTGCAACTGAGTTTGCCGAGCACGTTAGCCCGATGGACATGCACGGTTTTGTGGCTCAACGCCAGTTTGAAGGCGATCTCTTTGACGCTGTCACCTTTCACCAGTAAATCAAACACTTCTCGCTCGCGAGGAGTAAGGGTTGAGAGGACTTTAACCGGTTGGACGTCACCACGTAGCGCTTTAAGGGCGTCGGCGCAGAGATAGTGACCGCCGAGGCCGACAGAACGGACGGCACGCACCAGCTCTTCGGGGCCACAGCGTTTTGTCAGATAGCCGCTGGCACCCGCGTCCAGTGCACTTTGCACAAAGGCGGGGGTGTCATAGATGCTGAGAATGATTGCGCGAAAGTTTGGCCGCTGCTGACGCAGACGTTTAAGCAGGCTGAGGCCATTTTCATCCGGCATGGCGACATCCAGCACCGCGACATCAACATCGTCTTTCAATAACGCAGGCCAGGCGTCAGCGGCAGTGCTGTATTGTCCGCTGACGGTGAGATCGTCCTCAAGGCCCAGTAACTGAGCAAACCCGGATCTCACTACAACATGATCATCCACCAGAACCACACGTACCATAACGCACTCTCGCCAGCCGAAAGCTTTATCATGCCGTCTGGTTCAGGGCTGGCAACGTTCAGGTCTGCGATATGCAATCGATGTAACATAATTGCAATATTTACCGCTTCTTATACGGTAATAAGACCGCCCTCAGGCGGCCGTCTCGTCAAGATGCACGCCGATATAACGCTCATAGCGATTGGCTTTCAGGCGCGTTAAATCCACCAGTACCAGGCCATCTACACAATTATTGAAATCCGGGTCGCAGCCAAAGTCGATAAACTGCACGCCACCGGGTTCGCATAATTCAGAATACTGTTTGTACAGAGGCGGGATTGCGCAGCCAAGATTGCCCAACATCGATTTCAGACGGGTGAGATCTTCGGTGTAATCTTCGCCAGTAAATTGCGCCAGTACGTCCGGAAGGGTGGCAGGCCAGGGGCGGCGAGAGGCTGCCAGCGGCCAGCTTGCCGGGAACCAGAGGCGATAGAAGGCCACTAACAAATCCCGTGCGGCAGGCGGGAAGCCACCGGATATCGACACCGGGCCGAACAGATAGCGATACTGCGGATACCGCGCCAGGTAAGCGCCAATGCCGGACCATAAATAGTCGAGGCCGCGACGGCCCCAGTAGCGCGGTTGAATAAAGCTGCGCCCCAGTTCGATACCGTGCTCAAGGACGTCGGACATCCGCTCGTCATAATGGAACAAGCTGTGACTGTAGAGACCCTCCGGACCGCGTTTTTCTACCTGACGCGCGGTCGGCATAAAACGGTATGCGCCGACGATTTCCAGATCGGTTTCGTCCCACAGGATCAGATGCAGATAATCATCATCATACTTATCCGTGTCGCGACGCTTGCCACTGCCCTCGCCAACGGCACGGAAGGCGATTTCACGCAGGCGGCCCAGTTCGCGCAGCAGCGGCACATCTTCCTGGCCCTGACGTTGCCAGAGGTAAATCATTTTGCCATCAGCGGTGCGGCCAAGGCACTCTGCACGGCTTAGCTCACGACGCAATGTCGCTCTGTCTTCCGGGCGTGCAATCGCACACTCGGTTTTGAAGACGCCCGGCACTTTTTTGCCCAGTCGACGCACATGTTTGCGGCATTTATCCGCTACGTCGCGCGCGGACAGGGAAGGGGACTGCCAACTGTCCCTGGGAATGCGCTGGCCGATGGTAATCGGTAAGGGGGTGCCGCGGCGGCGGAACATCTGTTGCATGAGCAGCAGCATCGGCAGCGTATCGGAAAGCAATGCCGCGCCATAGAACAGCGGACTGTTACGCGCGTTGATCCACATCGGCAGCAACGGCGTGCGGAATTTTTTTGCCAGTTTCACAAAACCCGGATGCCATTTACCGTCGCTGATCCCTTTGCGGGTCAGACGTGATACTTCACCAGCCGGGAAAAAGATCAACACGCCGCCGCTTTGCAACTGGTTTTCCATTTGCTGAAGAGAGGCTTTGCGCGTGCGTCCGCCCATGTTGTCGACGGGAATAAACAACGAACTGAGGGGTTCAAGATGGCTGAGCATCCTGTTGGTCACCACTTTCACATCACGACGCACGCGTGAAACGGCATACAGCAGCGCCAGTCCGTCCAAAGTGCCTGTCGGATGGTTAGAAACAATCACCAGTGGGCCATGCTCGGGGATCTGTTCGATGTCGTGGGCGGGGATGGTGCAGCGGATCTGCAAGTGGTCCAGGACCTGCTCAACCATATCCAGACCTTTCAGGTGCGGGTGGCTGGCGGCAAACTGCTGAAACTCTTTTTCGTATAACAGATGTCTGAGCAGATTTTTTTGCCAGGGCGCGGGTTTGGCCTGGGGCCAGAGGTCATCAAGAACGCTATCGAGACTAAACATGGTATCTCCTCCTGCCGTCTTGCGATGACAGTAGAAGCTGCGGATGACACTTACATTTCACCTTTGTGAATAAATGACCATCTCGTTAACCACATTAAGATGGCCCGACAGGTCCCGTCGGGCCTGAGGGCTTACAAAATCTTACGTTCGGCGAGGTCGAGGGCGAAGTAGCTGAAGATAAGATCCGCACCTGCGCGTTTGATGGCGCCGAGGCTTTCGAGGATCACTTTGTCTTCATCAATGGCGCCGGCCTGGGCGGCAAATTTGATCATCGCGTACTCGCCGCTGACCTGATAGGCCCCCAACGGTAAGGTGGTGCGTTCACGGATATCGCGCAGGATATCCAGATAGGCACCTGCCGGTTTCACCATCAGACAGTCTGCGCCTTCGGCTTCGTCAATCAGCGATTCGCGAATGGCTTCACGACGGTTCATCGGGCTCATCTGATAGGTTTTGCGATCGCCCTTCAGCGCAGTACCGGCCGCTTCACGGAACGGGCCATAGAAGGAGGAGGCAAATTTTGTGGAGTAGGACATGATGGCGGTATCGGTAAAACCGGCTGCGTCGAGCGCCTGACGAATGGCCTGTACCTGGCCGTCCATTGCCGCTGACGGAGCGATAAAGTCGGCACCCGCCGCTGCCGCTACCACGGCTTGTTTGCCGAGGTTTAACAGGGTGGCATCATTGTCGACGCCGTGGTCGCAGAGCACACCACAATGGCCATGCGAGGTGTATTCGCAGAAACAGGTATCGGACATGACGATCATCTCCGGCACCGCATCTTTGGCAATGCGCGACATACGCGCCACCAGCCCGTTTTCCTGCCAGGCGTCACTCCCCGTTTCGTCCGTGTGGTGAGAGATACCAAAGGTCATTACCGAGCGGATACCGGCATTAGCGATACGTTCAATTTCACGCGCAAGATGCTTTTCGGGAATGCGCATCACGCCCGGCATGGCGGTGATCGCTTTGTAATCATCAATCTCTTCTTCAACGAAGATAGGCAACACCAGGTCGTTCAGGCTCAGCGTTGTCTCTTCAAACATGGCGCGCAGCGAGGCGGATTTGCGCAGGCGGCGCGGGCGGGTGATTAAGTCTGTCATGATTTGCCTGAAGTCTTAGGAAACGTGGGGGATAGTGTATCTGAAAAAAGAAGGGTGTGTTTTACCAAAATCGCCTTTAACTGCGAGCCAGCTCGAAGGAATTGGCAGTGGCAGAATTATTGATTAGTGTGATATTTCTGTCTTGAATTGATGAGGTTTTTTTATTTTTATTACAAATTACATTTATATATTAAATGCTTTTTGCTTTTAATCTGGTTTGCTTTGATGTGTGTTTCGTTTTTATTAATTCATATAGCCAGGGTGTTTCTTTTTATCTGCATGATAAATATGAGTTTTGTTATTTAAATTGCCAATATTAATGACGGGTAAATGTAATTTGTCCGAATTCGGACTTTACGTGAACTTTAATTGAACCATTTGGTTTATGTACGGCATAATTTTCTCCGCAACGAAACTTGATTGTATTTGATGCATTAATAATTGATGGACCAACGATAATATCCCTGAGGAGGGATGACAAATGCACTCCTGGAAAAAGAAACTTGTAGTATCTCAATTGGCATTAGCCTGCACTTTGGCAATCGCTTCTCAGGCAAATGCGACGACTTACGATACCTGGAATTACATTGATAATCCTAAAACCGCTCTTGACTGGAGCAATATGGATGCGCCAGGTACAGCTAATGGCAACTATGTGAATTATAGTGGTTTTGTTTACCACAATAATGCTAATGGTGATTTTGATCAGACGTTCAACGGCGATACCGTGAATGGCACGATTTCTACCTATTATCTGAATCATGACTATACAAATGGTACTGATGGTTCAGATAACACATTGAACGTGACTAATTCAGTTATTCATGGCTCTATCACATCTCATCTGCCTATTGGGGTTGGCACTGATGGTAGTGCTTATCAGTACTCTGAATATGGTAGCGATCGTGTCATTGATGAAAACTGGCATGATGGCGATGTATTTACGCTGAATATTTCTAACTCTATCGTTGATGACGACTATGAAGCACTTTACTTCACTGATTCTTATCTTGATGGTGACGTCACGAAATCTACTCATGAAACGTTCACTACTGCTGCAGGTGAAGGTTATCCATATGAGTCAGGTCTTGGCCTTGCAGTAAATCTTGATGTTGAAAGCAATATCAATATTTCTAACAACTCTCGTGTGGCTGGTATCAGCCTGACTCAAGGTAATACAGTTAACAATACCTACACGACTGAATCCCATACCTGGGATAACAACATCAACGTTTCCAATTCTACTGTAACCTCTGGCTCAGTGACTTCACTGGAGACTTCAGGCTTCTACGGTCACTCTGCTGAACCAAGTGAATATAGTGGTAACGGTACCGCTAATGACGTTGCGCTGTATTTCAGTGATAGCGCAGCATCTAACTATTCAATGAAAAACAACGTTAACTTCGACAACTCTACGCTGCTTGGCGATGTTGTTTTCCAAAGCACCTGGAATGCGAATTTCTATCCTCAGGGTCATGATAGCAACGCTGATGGCGCGAAAGACACAAACGGCGGTTGGGCTGATGATGCGCTGAATGTTGATGAACTGAATATTACGCTGGATAACGGCTCTAAATGGACGGGTTCTGCAACTTCCGATTATGAAGCAATCGCTTCAGCGAACTGGTATGACGTTACAGGCAATAGCATTTATCCGAACTCTGTTATCGAAGGAAATGCCTGGAACCGAGTTATTGACAATGAAGTTTTCCAGAGTGGCGTATTTAATGTAGCATTGAAGAACGGCTCAATTTGGAACACCGTCAATGCGTCTAATATCGATACGCTGACTATCGATAGCGGATCTAAAGTTAATGTTGGTGATTCCTCACTCGTTTCCGACAGCATTAAATTAACAAATAACTCTCTGCTGAACATCGGCGAAGATGGTCATGTTGCGACCGATAGCCTGTCTATTGATAACAGTACCGTAAAACTGGCCGACGATATTGCCTCTGGCTGGAACTTTGATTCCGCAGCACTGTACGCCAACACCATCACCGTAACAAATCACGGTGTTCTGGATGTGAATGTCAATGAGTTTGATGCTAATCCGTTCCAGGCTGATACTCTGAATCTGACCAGCACCACTGACACTCATCGTAATATCCATGCAGGTGTGTTCGATATTCATAGCAGCAACTATGTCATGAATACTGACCTGGTCAACGACCGCACCAACGACAAAACCAAAGCTAACTATGGCTATGGTGTCATTGCAATGAACTCCGATGGTCACCTGACTATCAACGGCAACGGAGATATCAATGGCGGTAATGAACTGGATAACAGCGCTACTGACGACGTAACCGCTGCCAAAGGCAACTACAAAGTTCGTATCGATAACTCCACCGGTGCAGGCCGTATCGCTGACTATAAAGGTAAAGAAATTATCTATGTCAACGATAAGAACACCACTGCGACCTTCAGCGCGGCTAACAAAGCCGATCTGGGTGCTTACACCTACGAAGCTCAGCAGAAAGGTAACACCGTTGTTCTGCGTCAGCGTGAGCTGACCGACTATGCCAACATGGCGCTGAGCATTCCTTCTGCAAATACCAATATCTGGAATCTGCAACAGGATACCCTGTCTACTCGTCTGACTAACGGCCGTCATGGCATGACAGATAAAGATAACGGTGGTGCGTGGGTTAACTACTTCGGTGGTAGCTTCAACGGCGATAACGGCGTGATCGAATACGATCAGGACGTTAGCGGCATCATGGTCGGTGTTGATACCTTCGTTGAAGGCAACAATGCTAACTGGATCGTCGGTGCGGCAGCTGGTTTTGCAAAAGGTGACGTAAGCGATCGTTCTGGCAAAGTTGATCAGGATAGCCAGTCCGCATACATCTACTCTTCTGCACGTTTCGACAACAACATCTTCGTTGATGGTAACCTGAGCTACAGCCGTTTCAGCAACGACCTGTCTGCAACCATGTCTAACGGTCAGTATGTTGACGGTGATTCCACTACGGATGCATGGGGCTTCGGTCTGAAAGCCGGTTACGACTGGAAAGTTAACGACAAAGGCTATGTTACTCCGTACGCTGCTATCTCTGGCCTGTTCCAGTCTGGTGATAACTATCGTCTGAGCAACAACCTGAAAGCGGGCGATCAGGATTACGATAGCCTGCGTTATGAACTGGGCGTAGATGCGGGTTACACCTTCACCTATGGCAGCGATCAGGCTCTGACCCCGTACTTCAAACTGGCTTACGTCTACGATGACTCCAACAACACTGCGAAAGTGAACGGTGATTCTATCGATAATGGCGTTGAAGGTTCTGCGGTTCGTGTTGGCCTGGGTACGCAGTTCAGCTTCACCAAAAACTTCAGTGCTTACACTGATGCAACCTATCTGGGCGGCGGCGACGTTGAACAGGATTGGGGTGCTAAAGTTGGCGTGAAATACACCTGGTAATAAAAACTGGCAGGGAAGTTCATTTCCCTGCTATTTTCTGTTTATCAAATTCCCGCTACGGATTAGCGGGAATTTTATTTACAAGGAATGTAAATGATCTCATTAAAAAAGCCGCTTGCGGAATTCTATTCATTAGATAAATGCTTTTCCCCTCATGGCACACATTTTGAAATGCCAGAAAACACGCAGCTCTCTTTTCCAGATCGTAAACCTGACGATGTCACTCTTATTCTCTGTCAGGGTGAAATGACGATTGGCCGAAAATATAACGATATCCTTATTGGTATTGCTCAGGCCCCGTTTATCGATGGATTGAGCGCAGGTATGATTGAACGTCCCACGGAATATATTTACACCACACAAAGTTTGTGCACCGGTTATTATTTGTCTTCTCAGCGAGTGATGACGTTGCTGGATGAACATCAGCTCTGGCGCGAAGCATTTTCCTGGCTTACCTGGTGGCACCGTCTGGCGGAGACGCGAGACAACCAGCTTATTGGCAGCAGCTCATACGATCAGATTCGTTCAACGCTATTAACCATGTCTGACTGGGATGAGAATTTACGTTCACGCGTGGGAGTGATGCACTACATTCAACGTCGGACCGGGATTTCTCGCTCGGTCATTGCCGAGGTGCTTTCTGCATTACGCAAAGGCAATTACATAGAAATGTATAAAGGCAAGCTATTAAAAGTAAACCGCTTGCCTTTCGATTATTAAAATCGATGATTTAGTCAGGATGCAGGAACCACGATGGGTTTGTTGCTGCTCATTTCACTCACCAGATCGTTAACCCCATCGCTCATATTGGTAAATTTCGTCAACGGCGAGCGAGTGACGACCACAAATACGCCGACATTACTTTGCGGGATCATCGCCATATAAGTAATGAAACCACCACCGCCGCCGGTTTTCTGAATAATGCCAGGACGCCCGTCTTTGGGGGCCATATAGACCCAGCCCATCCCTAACGCGTCAGCCCTGCCCGGCACATCCATCCCAATAACACGCGTGAGTTGATGACGTTGATAAATCAGGGTCTGCATGCGGTCAGCCTGATTATTGCGATGGTAAAAGTCAGATGAAAGGAACTGTTGCATCCAGCGCATCATATCGCCTGGCGTGGAATACACTCCGCCGCTGCCAACGGCTGCCAGCGTGTTGTTACACGGGCTCGCGCCTTTTTCTGCAACCATCAGGCGCTTACACTGATCGGGAGACGGCGTAAAGGTGGTGTCCTTCATGCCCAAAGGGCGGGTGATTTGCTCTTCAAACAGCTGTGGATAGGGTTTGCCTGCCGCTTTTGCTAACGCATCCGCCAGTAGGTCAAACGCCAGGTTGGAATAGGCGGCCTGGGTGCCAGGACCGACCTTAAGCTTAGCAGTAGAAAGCCAGTTCCAGCGCTGCTGCTGCGTTGGCCAGACAAACACGTCTCTATGTGCAGCCCCGCCGGGCTGTTCACGCGGTAATGCACTGGTATGCGTCGCCAGGTTTAACAGCGTGATAGGAGATCCCTGCCAGGTTGGTACTACCGCACCGGGCGGCGCATATTTGCTTAACGGATCGTTCAGCTTGACGATGCCTTGATCAAACATTTTCACCAGCATTTCGCTGGTCATCAATTTTGAAATCGACGCGATACGGATGACGGAATCCAGCTGCGGGCGAACGTTGGTCCCGGGCCGCGTTTCGCCAAAACTTCTGAATACTCGCTGGTTACCATCTATGGCAACCAAAGCCATACCGGTAGCGCCGCTGCCATAGAAAATATGATTGGCGTAACGATCGACAATTTCGGACGCAAAAGCCGGATCAGGGGACGTCTGCGCAGCATGGGTTGGCGTTAGCGCGCAGGCAAACAGCATGGCGGAGAAAAACAAACAACGTTTCAACGAAAGCATCCGTATCAGAAAGAGAGAGATAGTGCGTATTTATACTACCTGGCAGCGTATTGCAACGCACCGAAAAAGGCATATTTTCCGGAAATTACGTAACGATGCGTAAACATGAACTTTTTTCCTGAACATCATAGGGGCAGAGGCGTGTGGTAACCTCTTTTATTGGCAACAGAATGACGAGCGGGAGCAAAAATGTCAGCTAAGCGAGTGGTGATGGTGGTGGATATGCAGCAAGGGGTGTTTGCGACCCCGCGCATTCGACGTGAACAGTGTGTAGAACTGATCAATAAACTGACGAACGCTGCGGACACGGTGATATTTATCCAGCATATCGAAGAAGGTGGACTGGAGGAGGGGAGTGCGGGTTTCCAGTTACTTCCAGAACTCTATCAGCCCGCCAGCGCGCTCTACGTCACAAAAACGGCTTGTGATAGCTTTTACAAAACGCGGCTTGAAGATGTGCTGCATGAACATAACATCACCGGGTTTGTCATGTGTGGTTGTGCGACGGACTACTGCGTCGATACCACGCTCAAAAACGGAGCCAGTCGGGGCTATGCCATAACCGTTGCCGGGGATGCCCACACCACGGCCCATCGTCCTGCGGCACAGGCTGAAACACTCATCGCCCATTACAATGATGTCTGGCGTAACCTTACCGTGCCGCAAAACCCCGTTTTTGTGAAATCCGTCGAAACAATTCTTAACGAGTGGCAGACGAACTAAGGCGCTACGCTCAGGTCTGATTATCCGTCTCTACTATGCTGGCTCCGGGTATTTTTATATCCGGGGTGAGCTTTGTCGTGTAAGCAATGCAAAAATAAGAAAGAGCAGGAGAGCATTATGTTTAAGTCTTTTTTCCCAACGCCGAAACTGTTTTTCCTCTCGGCTTTTATTTGGGCAATGATCGCCGTGGTATTTTGGCAGGCGGGTGGTGAAAGCTGGCTATTGCGCATCACGGGTGCGTCAGCGGATGTACCAATCAGCGCCGCCCGATTCTGGTCGCGCAATTTTTTGTTATTTTATGCGTATTATGCGTTATGCACCGGCTTGTTTGCGTTTGCATGGTTTTTCATCTCACCACACCGTTGGCAGCGTTGGTCCATTCTCGGGACCGCGCTGATCATTTTTGTCACCTGGTTTTTAGTCGAAGTGAATGTCGCCATTAACGCCTGGTATGCCCCTTTTTACGATCTGATTCAGACTGCCCTCAGTGCGCCT
Organism: Enterobacteriaceae bacterium UBA3516; assembly: GCA_002377245.1. Classification (GTDB taxonomy): domain Bacteria; phylum Pseudomonadota; class Gammaproteobacteria; order Enterobacterales; family Enterobacteriaceae; genus CBFFRJ01. The sequence goes on along the minus strand of DFPL01000283.1, from coordinate 37,456 downwards.
AATAAGGTCAGCATCGGCCAGCTTTATGGCGAAATAGGTACTTTCCTGTGGATAGCATTAATTGCCGTCACCGTGGCGGTGTTAAACAATTTCTTTGTCAGCCACTATGTCTTTCGCTGGCGCACGGCAATGAACGAATACTATATGGCGCACTGGGAGCAACTGCGTCATATCGAGGGCGCTGCGCAGCGTGTGCAGGAAGATACAATGCGTTTTGCGACGACTCTGGAAGATATGGGCGTCAGCTTTATCAATGCCGTCATGACCCTGATTGCGTTCCTGCCGGTGCTGGTGGCCCTCTCTCCACACGTGCCTGAGCTGCCGCTGGTCGGGCATGTTCCTTATGGTCTGGTGATTGCGGCGATTACCTGGTCATTGCTGGGGACATTTTTGCTGGCGGCGGTAGGGATTAAATTACCGGGGCTGGAGTTTAAAAACCAACGTGTGGAAGCGGCATATCGTAAAGAACTGGTCTACGGTGAAGATGATGCTGAAAGAGCGAAACCGAACACCATGCGTGAACTGTTTGCTGCCGTACGTCGCAACTATTTCCGCCTCTACTTTCACTATATGTATTTCAACATCGCGCGTATTTTGTATCTGCAGGTCGATGTGGTTTTCGGCCTGATTGTGCTTTTCCCGACTATTGCGGCCGGCGCGATTACCTTTGGTTTAATGCGCCAGATAACCAACGTCTTTGAGCAGGTTCGTAGCTCGTTCCAGTATCTGATTGCCTCCTGGACAACGCTGGTTGAGTTGATGTCTATTTATAAACGTTTGCGCAGTTTTGAACATGAGCTGGATGGCCAGCCGGTCGCGCAAATGACCAACCATTTTAGCTAACGCAAGGAACACGAATGTCAGTTTGCGCGCCGCGTCTTCTCGCGACCACAATGACCCTGCTGGCGGGATGTATTCTCGCCGGTTGTACCACCAGTAAAAATACCACCACAACGCGTCCGGGGAATGCAGATCTCCCGGCGGCGCAAAGACCCCAGGACGTGGCGAGCGTGGTCCGGCAAAAAATGCCTGCCAGCGTAAAAGACAGAGAACAATGGGCAAAAGATTTGGCGACCACGTTCGACAGTCAGGGGCTGGATCCTACCCTTGAAAATATCTGTTCGGTGCTGGCCGTCGCGCAGCAAGAGTCAAACTATCAGGCCGATCCGGCTGTGGCAGGGCTGAACAAAATTGCCTGGAAAGAGATAGACCGCCGGGCCGCCAGGCTCCATATTCCGCAGTTGCTGGTCCATACCGCACTGCAGATTGAATCGCCGAATGGGAAGAGTTATAGCGAGCGCCTCGATAACGTGCGGACGGAAAAGCAGCTGAGTGAGATTTTCGACGATTTGATCGGCACGGTTCCCCTGGGGCAGAAGCTCTTCGGCTCTTACAACCCGGTGCATACCGGTGGGCCGATGCAAATCAGCATCGCTTTTGCTGAAAAGCACACCCAGGGTTACCCCTGGACGATGTCCGGAACCGTGCGTCAGGAGGTCTTTACCCGTCGCGGCGGATTGTGGTTCGGGACATGGCATCTGCTCAACTACCCGGCCAATTACAGTGCCCCTATTTTCCGTTTCGCCGATTTCAATGCGGGCTGGTACGCCAGCCGTAATGCGGCATTTCAGAATGCTGTAAGCAAAGCGACGGGAACAAAACTCGCGCTGGATGGCGACGTCATTTTGTATAACAGCAGCGAGGCAGGAAGCACGGAACTGGCCGTCAGAAAACTGGGGACTAAACTGGGCATGAGCGATCGGGACATCCACAGGCAGCTCGCCACTGGCGACAGTCTCGCCTTCGAGAAAACAGCGTTGTACCAGGGTGTCTATCGACTGGCGGAACAGAAGACGGGGAAAAAATTACCGAGGGAAATGCTGCCTGGCATTCAACTGGAAAGCCCGAAAATCACCCGCAACCTCACAACCGCCTGGTTTGCGAAGCGCGTCGACGATCGTCGGGCGCAGTGTATGGCCGGTCAGTGATGACGTCGCCAGCGCAGCACCAGACCAATAACGCCTAAGATTGCGCTGCCGACCAAAAATGGCACCAGGCCAAAAATGGTACCAACGCCAAAGCCGATCTCAACCTGCGGTCGGCTGGCATCCTTTACCTGCATCAGGTGGTCAAAGACACCTGGCGCATGGACCAGCAGATTAAGCAGTTGCGCGCCCGCCCAGAAGCAGAGAAGAACAAATATCGCATAAGCAATGTTACCTGGCGTGGAGGCGTCGCGCGTTTTTTTACCCGTAAAGGGTTTCGACATTGTAAAGTCAGCCATAGAGACCTCCGCTTTATTCATTTTCCCGGCGCAAAGCCAGTGACACCTTGTCATTTTGACAGCACATAGAAATTGTCAACATCGGAATGGTGATAATTTCATTGCGGGAAGGTTTCCAGTTGAGTAAATTTTGTGAGTGCTCACATTTCCGTAATATTTTGATTACGTATTTAACATTTCAGAATTTCCGTATGCGACACAGACGGAACAGTGGAAATGTGCGACGATATTTTTTTTATTGCCGGAGTTGTCATGAAGCTACCCGCGAAAATACGCCGTGACTGGCACTATTATGCGTTCGCTATTGGTTTGATTTTTATTCTGAATGGAGTGGTGGGGCTTTTAGGATTTGAAGCAAAAGGCTGGCAAGAATATGCCGTGGGCCTCGTCACCTGGGTCATCAGTTTCTGGTTGGCCGGATTGATTATTCGCCGTCGTCCTGAAGAAGACGGCGAAGAGCCCGCAGTTAAAGAAGAAAAACCGTTGGACTAACCGTTCATCGAGTTTTTAAGTGCGCTGTCAGCCTGGTGGCGCGCCAAAGCCAGTTCTATCAGGCGAGTGATTAAATCGGTGTAACCGATCCCGCTCGCCTGCCATAACTTCGGATACATGCTGATATTGGTAAATCCAGGCAGCGTATTGATTTCGTTAATAATGACTTCATTTTCGGGGGTCAGGAACACGTCGACGCGCGCCATTCCTGCGCAGCCGAGCGTCTGATAAGCCTGAACGGCAATCTCGCGGATACGGTCATTAACCTCAGGCGTAAGGTTCGCCGGCACCACCACTTGTGCCCCGTTATCATCAATGTATTTGGTGTCGTAGGCATAAAACGCGCTGTTCAACACGATCTCACCGCAGGTACTGGCCACGGGATCGTCATTGCCTAACACTGCACATTCGATCTCCCGGCCGTTGATCCCGGTCTCGACCACCACCTTATGGTCGAACTCAAATGCGAGGTCTACCGCTGCGGCATATTGCGCTTCGTTAGTGACCTTACTGACGCCCACGGAGGAACCCTGGTTAGCCGGTTTAACAAATAATGGCAGCCCCAGTTTTGCCTGCATGTCCTGGAAAGAGAAACGGCGACGGTTGCTGCGCGTCAGCGTGACAAAGGGGGCGATCGCCAGACCGGCATCACGTAGCAGGCGTTTGGTAACATCTTTGTCCATGCAGGCGGCTGAACCCAGAACATCGGAACCCACGAAGGGGAGATTCGCCATGCGCAGCAAACCCTGTAGCGTACCATCTTCGTCCTGGGTGCCGTGGACGATAGGGAAGATGACATCGACCTGGGCGAAAGGCGAACCGTTATGGGCGTTGATCAACTGATGTGTTGTTTGCCCGGGAACCAGCGACACGCTCTCTTCTGAGGGATTCAGGGCAATGTGCGCGGGATCGCTGGCATTTTGCAGGTAATTATTCGCGTCATTGATATGCCATTGTCCCTGCTTGTCGATGCCCAGCAGCAGCACCTCGAAGCGCGACTTATCCATTGCATCGACAATATTTTTCGCCGATTGCAGCGACACTTCATGCTCAGCCGACTTACCGCCAAACACGACTCCTACCTGCAGTTTTGCCATCACATTCTTCACTCACATCAATCAGAAAGCACATACCATATCACTTCTGCCATACTGTTTTTAGTGATTAATGGAGGGGATGCGTGAAAGGAAAAAGCCTGATTGTGGTCTGCGTTTTGCTTGTTGCGGGGAGTGTGGGCTACCGCTATTTGCCGTCATATTACAACCCTTTTACGCCGCTCCGGTTAGACGATCCGCCAGGGCGAATCACGCAATATAAATTACGTCGACTGGCGCCGCACGAATGTGCCGCCTTACTTGAACAGGCTAATCAAAGGCAAATGATCGCCTCAACACCCGTGGCTGACAGCCAGGGAGAGTGCCCGCTGACGGACGTTGTGCGGGTTCGAAACTTTGGACCCGTAAAGCTGAGCAGTAGCTTTTTAGCCAGTTGCCCGCTGGCGCTCAGTTCGGCGCTCTTTGTCGAGCAGCAGGTGCGTCCGCTTACCCGGCAATTTACCGGTCAGACGCTAACGCGTATCGATCATCTGGGCAGCTATGCCTGTCGCAATATCTACAATCGTGCCGAAGGGCGGCGTAGCGAACATGCCAGTGCAGATGCGCTGGATATTAGCGGTTTTCGACTCTCCAACGGTAATGTTGTCACCGTACTGCGCGGTTGGCCTGACTCAGCAACGCAGCCCTGGCTACGGGCCATGCTGAGCGCAAGCTGCGGTTATTATGGCAACGGTTTAGGGCCAGAATATAACGCCGCTCACGCCAACCATTTTCACCTCGGCATGCGTGGTTTTGGACTCTGTCGTTAAAGCATAACCTGCCGTTATAATTCGTTTTTTTGTTTGTGACGTCCGTCTGTTACAAAACACGAGGGATAAAACACTGAAATAACGGTAAACGCACCCCGTGTATGCTTTCCTGTCCGTCTTCTTGTTACTCTGTCTCTTCTTTACCAAAAACTGAAATATTGTTGCTGTCTATGGAATCCTGGAAGGTCAATCTTATCTCTGTCTGGTTCGGCTGCTTCTTTACCGGCCTTGCGATCAGCCAGATTTTGCCGTTTTTGCCACTCTATGTTGCCCAGCTTGGCGTCACCTCGCACGAGGCACTGTCAATGTGGTCGGGGCTGACGTTCAGCATCACCTTTTTGATTTCTGCTATCGTTTCGCCGCTATGGGGAAGTCTGGCGGATAGAAAAGGGCGCAAGTTAATGCTGCTTCGTGCCTCACTCGGCATGGCGGTTGCCATTCTCCTGCAAGCATTCGCCACCAATGTCTGGCAGTTGCTGATTTTGCGTGGCGTGATGGGGTTAACGTCCGGTTATATTCCTAATGCGATGGCGCTGGTTGCTTCGCAGGTTCCGCGCGAGCGCAGCGGCTGGGCGCTCAGTACGCTTTCCACCGCCCAGATTAGCGGCGTGATTGGTGGTCCGCTGATGGGCGGCTTTCTGGCCGACCACTTCGGTCTGCGCACCGTCTTTTTTATCACCGCTATTTTGCTGGTGGTGAGCTTCCTCGTGACGCTGTTTCTGATAAAAGAGGGGGCCCGGCCTAAAATCAGTAAGGCGCAGCGGTTGAGCGGCAAAGCGGTGTTTTCCACGCTGCCCTATCCGGGCCTGGTGATCAGCTTGTTTGTGACCACGATGGTCATTCAGCTGTGTAACGGCTCTGTCGGGCCGATTCTGGCGCTATTTATCCAGTCAATGACTCCGGATAGCAGCAACATTGCCTTTCTCAGTGGTTTGATTGCCGCTATCCCCGGCGTCTCAGCGCTGATGTCCGCCCCACGGCTGGGTAAACTGGGCGACCGTATCGGAACGGCACGTATCTTGATGGCGACGCTCGTTTGTGCCGTGGTGTTGTTCTTTGCCATGTCATTTGTGACATCGCCCCTACAGTTAGGCGTATTACGTTTTCTACTGGGTTTTGCCGATGGCGCCATGCTACCGGCAGTGCAAACGCTTCTGCTTAAGTACTCCAGCGATCAGGTCACCGGGCGCATTTTTGGTTATAACCAGTCGTTTATGTACCTTGGAAATGTGGTGGGGCCGCTGATGGGCGCATCGGTATCCGCGATGGCGGGATTCCGTTGGGTCTTTGTCGCCACGGCGCTGGTCGTACTGTGTAATATATGGCAGCTTGCCACCGCATTACGCAAAGCAAAACGCTAATCTAACCGGCTGGTCGGGAGACGTACTCCCGGCCAGACGATAAGTTTTCTTTATATCAAGAATATATTCTTGCTGAAATTTCCCTTCTTCCTTTTGATAATTCAAACGCGTTACAGCGAGAGAAACGTTTCGTTGAAAATGTTTTCATTTTGCGTATTTGCATCGGTCAAATTTTTGCTAAAAATAATAGTTGCATCTACTTTGCAACAACTAATGAGAGTGATAACGTCAGCGAATACCCCATAAGGAAATTGCGCTATGAAAAACCTCATTGCTGAACTACTGGTTAAACTTGCGGAGAAGGAAGAAGAATCCAAAGAGCTGGTCGCACAGGTAGAGGCGCTGGAGATCGTCGTCACCGCGCTGCTACGCCAGATGGCGCAACCGGAACAGCAGGCGCTTATTCAAAGTATCGAAGGCGCCCTGGACGGTGTGACCCCAGACTCAGATGTTTCCCTCCAGGATACGGAGTTACTGCAACAGTACGTAAAAAAGCTTTTACGGCACCCGCGATCCTAAGCGTTTTGAGATAAGTCACGTTGTCATCTCACTGTAACGCGCGCTGCCTATAGTCGCTCTGTTTTTTATTTCTTTTAAGTATTTTTACACGGAGAAAATAAATTGAAACAGAGCGCATTATTCATCGCTTTATTCCCCCTGCTGTTTACCCCTGTTATTCATGCTGATACCACCGCCACCACCGTACTGGAAAATCGTGCTGCGCAGGGTGATATTACCACTCAGGGCGGCGCACGTCGTTTAAGCGGCGATCAGACTGAGGCTATTCGCGCCTCCCTGAATGACAAGCCGGCTAAAAATATCATTTTGTTAATTGGCGACGGCATGGGTGATTCCGAAATTACCGCAGCACGAAATTATGCTGAAGGCGCAGGCGGCTTCTTTAAAGGAATTGATGCCTTACCGTTAACAGGGCAATACACGCATTATGCGCTCGATAAAAAAACGGGCAAACCGGATTACGTGACCGATTCAGCCGCCTCAGCGACGGCCTGGTCAACCGGCGTGAAAACCTACAATGGCGCGCTGGGCGTAGATATCCATGAAAAAGATCATATGACGATTCTGGAAATGGCGAAGGCCGCGGGCCTTGCTACCGGCAACGTCTCTACCGCTGAACTGCAGGATGCCACCCCGGCTGCGCTTTTCTCTCACGTTACCTCGCGCAAATGCTATGGTCCGAGCGTCACCAGTGAAAAATGTGCCACTAACGCGCTGGAAAAAGGCGGTAAAGGCTCCATTACTGAGCAGCTGCTGAATGCACGTGCTGACGTTACCCTGGGCGGTGGCGCAAAAACCTTTAGCGAAACGGCAACCGCCGGCGAGTGGAAAGGCAAAACACTGCGTGAGCAGGCGCAAGCGCGTGGTTATCAGTTAGTCAGCGATGCTTCAAGCCTTGCGGCAATCAGCGCGGCGAATCAGGATAAACCTCTGCTGGGCCTGTTTTCTGAAGGCAATATGCCCGTACGCTGGGAAGGTCCGAAAGCCTCTCTGCACGGCAACATCGATCAGCCTGCGGTAACCTGTACGCCTAATGCTAAGCGTACTGATAGCGTACCGACGCTGGCACAAATGACCGATAAGGCGCTGGAATTACTGAGCAAAAATGAAAAAGGCTTCTTCCTGCAGGTTGAAGGCGCCTCCATTGATAAACAGGATCACGCGGCGAACCCGTGCGGGCAGATTGGCGAAACCGTCGATCTCGACGAAGCGGTGCAAAAAGCGCTGGCCTTTGCGAAGCAGGATGGCAATACGCTGGTGATTGTGACGGCTGACCATGCCCATGCCAGCCAGATCATCCCGGCGGATACCAAAGCGCCAGGCCTGAGCCAGTTGCTGAACACCAAAGACGGCACCGTGATGGCCATGACCTATGGCAACTCTGAAGAAGAGTCCATGGAACATACCGGCACGCAGATTCGTATCGCTGCCTACGGCCCCCACGCTGCAAACGTGGTTGGCCTGACTGACCAGACTGACCTGTTCTTCACGATGAAAGCAGCGCTCGGCCTGAAATAAAGCCTGCCCGACGGGAATTTCTCTCGTCGGGTGGTTTTTTCACCCGTACAGACCATTCTTAAGAAGCAACACTTCAAAAAGGATGGTGCTATGAAAATAACATTACTGGTTACGCTCCTGTTTGGTCTTGTGTTCGTCACGGCGCTGAGCGCTGCTGAGAAAACCCTTACCCCTCAACAACAACGAATGACCCTCTGCAATCAGCAGGCGAAAGTCCAGACGCTCACCGGTGAGGCGCGTAAGCGCTACATGAGCGACTGTCTGAAAAATACCAAAACGGAACCGGGGCAAAAAAGCCTGTCACCGCAGCAACAAAAAATGCGTGAGTGTAATTCACAGGCCACGCAGCAATCCCTTAAAGGTGAAGATCGCAGTAAATTTATGAGCGCGTGCCTGAAAAAAACGGGCTAAGCCGAACGGGTGAGCGGCTTTCTCTGCTCACCCGAAATTTCATACTTTCTCCCCACGCCCCCTCTCTATAATTTGGGAAATTGTTGCAGAATGTTCCCAAACATGATGAATGATAATAATTTTTATACCTCAGATGCGTCAGACAAGGAGAGGCACGCTCATCTGAGCGACGTGGACCATTACAGCGAGGGGTTGCAATTCGCAAAGCGAGAGAGGCTGCCGCGTGCTGCCGGGCTTGCCTGCCTGTTTTTCCCTCTGGCTACTGAAATGGTGTCTAAGCCGACGGCAGGGGGCTGGTGGGTCTTACTGGTTCTTTGGATCTTCGTCTGGCCCCATCTGGCCTGGCAACTTGCTTCGCGCTCCAGCGATCCGCTGGCCAGTGAAACCCATAACCTGAAGGCTGACGCCATCCTTGCGGGTATCTGGATCGCGCTGACGGGGGTAAACCTGATGCCCTCCCTGGCGCTGGCAATGATGGTCTTTATTACCACCATGGGCGCAGGCGGGCCGCGCCTGTGTATTGCCGGGGCTATCCTGACGTTAGTCTCAAGCCTTGTGACCCTCAAGTTGACCGGGATCGCCGTGGATCCGGTGAGCCCTCCGCTGACTATCTGGTTGACCGTGCCGGTGTTACTGATCTATCCGCTGCTCTTTTCCTGGGTAAATTACCGCGCCGCGATCCGCATGGAGGAACACAAACGTCGATTGCAGGTGATGAGCATTCGTGATGGCATGACCGGCGTCTATAACCGCCGTCATTGGGAAACCCTCCTGCGGGATGAGTTTGACAACTGCCGCCGTCATCAGCGAGGGGCCACGTTATTGCTTATCGATGTGGATCATTTCAAAACCATCAACGACACCTGGGGCCACGATGTTGGCGATGAAGCGATCGTGGCGATCACTCGTCATCTCCAGCTTTGCCTGCGCGGTAGCGACATTATTGGGCGCTTCGGGGGCGATGAATTTGCCGTGATCATGGGGGGAACCTCGTGTGAAAGTGCGATCGCCGCCATGACCCGTGTTCACGATCGCCTGGCGACGTTCCGCCTCCCTAACACCCCTCAGCTTTCCTTGCATATCAGCGTGGGCGTTGCGCCTCTTACCGAAGAGATGGCGCATTATCGCGAATGGCTTAAATCGGCCGATCTGGCGCTCTATAAAGCCAAAAAAGCGGGCCGAAACCGTACCGAAGTCGCCGCCTGACTCTCCCGCTTTGTTGCCGAACGTTTAATCTCTGCCAGGCTTAAAGCGTCACCATTACCTTTTGTGGGTCTTTAATTTTCCTCGTGGTGTGCGCTGGCTGGCGTGACGACCGTATCTCCAACACTGACACGAGAGCAATGTGATGAGCTATCAATTTGTAACTGAACTCAACGCCTTACCCGAAAACCAACCGGTGAAATGCGAAGTGGCCGGTACTGCAATGATCCTTATCCGAACGCTGACTCAGGTCCGCGCCTTTCAAAGCAAATGCCCGCATGCCGGCGCGCCGCTGGAGAAAGGTGCGGTATGCGAAGGGCGGCTTGTCTGTCCGTGGCATAAGGCCGAATTTGATATCAAAAATGGGCAATGGCTTGAGCCGTTGGCGCTGACTAATTTGAAACAATACCCGGTACGCCTTGAGCAGAATCGCGTGCTGGTCAGCCCTCGCCCGATGTCTCCTGCAAGCTACCCGCAGATTCGTGGTGAACAAGAGCAGACCACCGTGATCGTGGGCACCGGTGCGGCAGGCAGCGCAGCGGCAATAACCCTGCGGGACGCGGGCTATACGGGCCGGCTGGTGCTGGTGGATAAAGAAGAGGATGCGCCATACGACCGTACCGCGTTGAGTAAATTTGTTCCGGCCGGGAAAATGAAAATCAGCGAGGTGCCGCACATTCTGGACGACGCCTTCTATCAGCAGCCCGGCGTTGAGAGTCTGCGGGAGGAGGTCAGCGATGTGAACAGTCGCGCGCACAAGATAACCTTCGCCAGCGGGCGTGAACTGCATTTCGATAAATTGCTGCTGGCGACCGGCGGTCAGCCCGTGTGGCCCGAGATCGACGGTCATCACCTGACGGGTGTGCATGTGCTGCGCGATATCCAGCAGGCCGAGCAGTTGCTCAACGATGTTGAGCGCGAGCAGCAGTTGGTGATCATTGGCAACAGTTTTATTGCGATGGAACTCGCAGCAGCGCTGCGTAATCAGGATATTGATGTGACCGTTGTCTCTCGTCATGCGCTGCCGTTTGTGCCGCAATTTGGTGAAGAGATGGGGCGGCATTTTCTGGAATTACACAAACAGAACGGCGTGAAATTTGTCACCGGCGAACCTGTTGCCCTACAGGGCAATGGCCGGGTCCAGCACGTACAGTTCAAAAATGGCCAGACGCTGCCTGCCCACGTTGTGGTGTTTGCTACCGGTGTACGCCCCTCTACCGACCTTGTTCATGACCTTCACCGGGAAGAGGATGGTAGCCTGACGGTGGATGAGACGCTGAGTGCGGCACCCGACGTATGGGCAGTGGGGGATATCGCCAGCTATCCTGCGCCGGAAGGGCGTCGGCGCATAGAACATTGGCGAGTAGCGCAGCAGCAGGGCCATCTGGCGGCGTTGAATATGCTCGGAGAACAGCGGGTGTTCAACCAGGTTCCGTTTTTCTGGACCACCCATTTTGGTACCCGCTTCGAGTACCTCGGTTATGCGCCGGAGTGGGACAGCATCACCATGCTGGGTTCCTTCGACAGTAAACGCTTTGCCGTGTTGTATGGCGAAGAGGGGGTGTTGAAAGCAGTATTGAGCAGTGGGGAATATACCGACACGGCGGCCCTACTGCTGAAAATGCAGCAGCCGCTCAGTGTGCAGGCAGCCAGCGATATGCTGAACTGAGGCGGGTACGCCACGGGCCAGCATACCCGTGGCGCTTACTTTATTTACTCAGCGCATCCGATTTTGCCATGCAGGCCTGAATGGCATCGATGACCGCCGCGCGAAAGCCTTTCTCTTCCAGCACTTTTACGGCTTCAATGGTTGTGCCGCCCGGAGAGCAGACCATGTCTTTCAATTCACCGGGGTGCTTACCTGTTTCCAGCACCATTTTTGCTGAACCCATCACCGCCTGTGCGGCAAAACGATAAGCTTGTGCACGCGGCATTCCGCCAAGAACGGCAGCGTCAGCCATCGCTTCGATAAACATAAAGACATAAGCGGGAGCAGAGCCACTCACCCCCACGACCGGGTGGATCATTGATTCATAGACCACTTCCGCTTCGCCGAAGCTACGGAAAATGGTCAGCACATCTGCAATATCCTCTTCAGTCACCAGCGCGTTGGCGGTGACAGAGGTCATGCCGGCATTCACCAGAGAGGGGGTATTTGGCATGGTGCGAATGATTTTGCGATCGTGGCCCAGCGCGCGCGCCAGTTGATCCAGGGTGACGCCCGCAGCAATAGAGACAACCAGCGTCTCTTTATTGAGACTGGACGCCACATCACTCAGGGTTTTTATCATGATGTTCGGCTTAACCGCGCCGAAAACGATATCTGCAACCTGCGCCACTTCCTGCGCGCTCTGCGCGGCATTGATGCCATATTGATCGTGCAGGGCGGCGACTTTATCTGCTGATGGGGTATAAACCCAGATCTGCCCAGGCTGAACCTGGCCGCTGGCAATCAGCCCGCCCAGAATCGCTTTGCCCATGTTACCGCAGCCGATAAAGCCAATTTTTTTCTCCATCACGTCTGTCCCTCTGCTGATAGTGTGTTGTGGGTTATAGCTTAACGCATGACAGCCGTGCAGGGCTAAACCTTAACGTTATGCTTTGCGTGACCACGATTTAACGCCACAATGAGCGCAAATACGTAAGGGGGAACGATGGCGATTTGGGTTGATGCGGACGCCTGTCCGAATGTGATTAAAGAGATTCTGTTTCGTGCCGCTGACCGCACGCAGACGCAGGTAACGCTGGTTGCGAACCAAAACATACGCGTGCCGCCGTCACGGTTTATTCGCTCCGTGCGCGTCGCGTCGGGTTTTGATGTTGCAGACAACGAAATCGTTCGGCTTTGTGAGGCCGGGGATCTGGTCATTACGGCCGACATTCCGCTGGCTGCCGACGTGATCGCAAAAGGGGGCGTTGCCCTGAACCCGCGCGGTGAGCGCTACACGGAAGCGACGATTCGCGAACGCCTGACGATGCGCGACTTCATGGATACGTTGCGGGCGAGTGGCATTCAGACCGGCGGCCCTGACAGCCTTTCTCAGCGCGACCGGCAACAGTTTGCTGCCGAGCTCGATAAATGGCTGCTGGAAAACACCCGTCGACAGGCAAAGCAGTGATCTCGTCCACCCACAGATGAATATGTTACGCTAACCGCGCCTGTGGGCTTGTCAACGAACATTACTTTAAGTAAGGTTATCGCTACACGGGTTGCATTAAAATCTTTACACTCAAATCGGGCGTCGTTTCTGGAGTTAATCGAAGTGGAATGCGATTTATCTTTTCATGTGTAATTATTTATTTACAGCCACTCGACACCGGCAGGGTGAGTCAATATCCATTTTTCTTCTCTTTTCACCTTGCGATATCTGAGGGAACACCTGTTCATGACGCTACCCATCTTTTTAATCGGCGCGCGCGGTTGTGGTAAAACCACCGTTGGTCATGCGTTATCTGAGTTACAGGCACGCCAGTTCGTTGATACCGATCACTGGTTGCAGGAACAGGCACAAATGACCGTTGCTGAGTTGGTCAGCAAAGAGGGCTGGCAGGGTTTCCGCGCGCGTGAAACCCAAGCGCTGGAAGCGGTCACTGCCCCTTCTCACGTTGTTGCCACCGGCGGCGGCATTATTTTGAGCGAATATAATCGCAAATTTATGCGCGAACAGGGGCTGGTCATCTATCTGTGTGCCCCCGTGTCCGTGCTGGTGGACCGTCTGGAAGCCTATCCAAAAGAGAGCCAGCGCCCAACGCTGACCGGCAAACCGGTTCGTGAAGAGGTGGGCGAAATTCTGGCAGGACGTGACGCGCTCTATCGTGAAACGGCGCACCATGTTGTTGACGCTTCAGCAAGCCTCGACGAGGTGCTGAACGACATTCGCAACGCGATGCGCGTGGCCTGCGCCAGTTAGGAAACGATTGTCTATACCCGCCATACTTCACGTTGCCCGTGCGTTGCCGCCTGCCTGCAACGCGAAGTATTTAGGGTCTATACTTAGGGCCTGACGAGCAAAAAAGGAAAAGTCATGGCCAGTAAACCTCCCTATCCGCGTGAAGCCCGTATTGTTGCTATTGAGAAAGGCGCAACCGGGCAAACCGTCACCTGGTATCAACTGCGTGCCGATCATCCTAAGCCCGATGCGTTGATCAGCGAGCATCCCACTGAGCAGGAAGCCCTTGACGCCAAGGTGCGCTACGAGGATCCTGGCAAAGAGTAACGTCTTAATACTGTCTTAAGGTTGTCCTGAAAGTGCAAAAAAGAGGTCTGCGTCGCATTTTTCGCGCTGGCGAAGTCGGTGCAGACCGATAATAATCAGAGGTTATTAATTCGTTATTGGAAATAATAGGAATTTTGAAGTCAATTTTTTGGTATGAAATTGCCTGAAGTGGCCCAGGTTACCCTTCAGGTGCGTCGACGTGTACGTATAAGGCAGTGTTGCAAGGCGGAAAATAAATGAATGCAACGATGGCGATCCTCACCGTAGGTGTGGTGCCTGTTAAAGAGATCTTACCGCTCCTGACCGAGCATATTCCTGAGCAGCAGATTACCCATTACAGTCTTCTTGGCAAAATGGCACCCGAGGATGTGCATTCCGATTATCGTATCGAACCGGGCGAAACCCCGCTCCCGACGCGCTTATGCGATGACAGTCTGGCGATCGTCTCCCGCGAAAAGGTAGAGCGTGACCTGCAAAGCGTCATTGAGGTGATGGATAACCAGGGTTATGACGTCATTCTGTTGATGAGTACGGCGAATATTCGTGGCCTCAAGGCGCGAAACTCCATCTTGATCGAACCTCAACGCATCATACCTCCGCTGGTCTCCTCCATTGTGGAAGGGCATCAGGTCGGTGTGATTGTCCCTATTCCAGAACTGATGGCCCCCCAAAAGCAGAAGTGGAGCGTGCTGGAAAACGAGCCTTACTACGCGCTGGCACATCCGTTTGATGCCTCAGAGTCTGAACTGGTCGAGGCCGGAAAAACGTTGATTGACCAGGGCGCAGACGTTTTAATGCTTGATTGCCTTGGCTTTCATCAGTGGCACCGGGATTTACTCCAGAAATCCCTTGATGTCCCAGTATTACTCTCTAACGTCCTGGTCGCGCGACTGGCGTCCGAACTGCTGGTGTAGGTCAATTTCGCGTGACAGAAATGAAGTCTGGCCTCTATAGTGGATTTCCATATCTTATCTGAATATAAAAAGGGCCAGTTCATGCTTCAGAGTAACGAATACTTTTCCGGTAAAGTGAAATCCATTGGGTTTACCAGTAGCAGCACTGGCCGTGCCAGCGTTGGCGTGATGGCTGAAGGGGAATATACCTTTGGGACCGCACAACCTGAAGAGATGACGGTGGTGAGCGGTGCGCTGCATGTTCTGCTGCCCGGTGAGACAGAGTGGAAAACCTATTCTGCTGGTGAAGTTTTCAACGTGCCCGGTAACAGCGAATTTCATTTACAGATTGCCGAGCCGTCTTCCTATCTCTGCCGTTACCTGTAAGCCTTCTGCAAAAACGCCCGGTTTAACCGGGCGATTTTTTTGATAGCGGGGCTGTAGGCCCGATGCGCCATCGGGCAATACTTCATGATTAGCGCTGGGCTTCGCCGCCAAGCCCTTCCACCAGACTGTGAATCAGCGTTGATAGTTCGCCGGTCATCAGAATAAAGTCAGCGTCGAAACGCTGCGCGACGTCATCCCGATCGATGTCCTGATTCTGATCGCGGATCTCATCACCGAATTTCAGACGTTTGACAGAACCGTCATCGCAGACCATAAACTGAATACGCTGCTGCCAGTCGAGGGCGAGTTTGGTCACCACTTTACCGGCTTCGATATGCACCGCAATTTCGTCGCTGACCAACTCCTGTTTCTTGCAGCGAATCACGCCGCCGTCTTCCAGCATCGCCTTCAGCTCCGCTTCATCGAGCAACTGGAATCCCTGCGCGACCGTACCGGAACGGACCCATTCCGTCAGGGTCAGTTCAATGGGGTTTTCCAGCGTTAAGGGGACGACCGGCAGCGAGCCGAGGCTTTTACGCAGCAACGCCAGGGTGTCTTCGGCTTTTTTGGCGCTGGCACTGTCCACCATAATCAGCCCGTTGACCGTATCAATCCACATCATGGTCTGGCTGAAACGGCTGAATGCGCGAGGGAGCAAAGAGTGAAGCACTTCATCTTTCAATGCGTCTTTTTCGGTTTTTTTCAGTTTGCGACCCTGATCGGCTTCGAGGCGGGAGATTTTGGCTTCCAGCGCCTGTTTCACCACGGGAGAAGGCAGGATTTTCTCTTCTTTGCGCGCGCAAATGATGATCTGACCGTTGGCAGTGTGGGTCAGCGCATCACTGTGTGAACCCATCGGTGGAACCCACCCGGTTTTCGCCATATCCTGACTACCGCACGGGGTAAACGATAGTGGGGCAAGCTGTTTTTCCATCTCTTCCGCCTGCAACGCTACATCGCGGCTGAGACGGTATACCATTAAATTTTTAAACCACAGCATGAGTTTTTCCACGGCCTTGTCGTTAAATGCAGCGGGCATGATAACCAATTGTCGCCGCGCTTGCATATGAATGGTTGTCCAACTATGAGGAGCATTATGTGCGTATTGGTATTGATTTAGGTGGCACGAAAACAGAGATAATTGCGCTCAGTGACGAGGGGGACGAACTCTTTCGTCATCGTCAGCCGACACCGCGTGATTATCATCAAACCATTGAATTGATTGCTTCTCTTGTTGATCTCACCGAAAAAGAGACCGGGCAAACCGGGACGGTGGGCATGGGCATTCCGGGCTCAATTTCGCCCTATACCGGGGTGGTAAAGAACGCCAATTCGGTCTGGCTCAACGGTAAACCTTTTGATAAAGATTTGAGTCAGCGCTTACAACGTGACGTCCGACTCGCTAACGACGCCAACTGTCTGGCGGTTTCCGAAGCCGTGGACGGCGCAGCGGCGGGCGCGCAAACCGTTTTTGCGGTGATCATCGGAACCGGTTGCGGTGCTGGTGTGGCGCTCGGTGGCCGTTCCCATATCGGCGGTAACGGTACCGCGGGAGAGTGGGGCCATAACCCGCTACCGTGGATGGACGAAGACGAGCTGCGTTATCGTGCGGAAGTACCGTGTTACTGCGGCAAGCAGGGGTGTATCGAAACCTTCATTTCCGGCACCGGTTTTGGCGCTGACTATCAGCGGCTGAGCGGAAAAACGCTCAAAGGGAATGAAATTATTCGCCTGGTCGAGGAACAGGACCCGCTGGCAGAGCTGGCGCTAAGTCGTTATGAAATGCGGCTGGCCAAATCGCTGGCTCACGTCGTCAATATTCTCGACCCGGATGTCATTGTACTGGGTGGCGGCATGAGTAACGTCGAGCGGCTCTATAAAACCGTACCGGGCCTTGTGAAAAGCTGGGTCTTTGGCGGCGAGTTTGAAACCCCGATTCGCAAAGCACTGCACGGGGATTCGAGCGGCGTGCGCGGTGCGGCCTGGCTATGGCCGCAGGAATAAGCATATTTATCTCCCGGCAATAATACTGCCGGGATTTTTTTATTTTGGGCACAGTATCAGCAAGAATAAGATTGTTTTTTTAAATTAGCTGATAAGATTAATTATATCGCCTCTTATCTTTGGCTGGCAAAGCCAGCTTTCACTAAAAATTATATTCTAATCTTTTTTGTAAGATGACGTTAATGTCTGTCTGTAACTGATTTTTCGGAATCTGCTCTTGTTTAATTTGGCTTTTAACAGTAACACATCATTATTTTGTACGATTTATCATCTGTTTTTAGTATCGGGTGTTTAATATTTATTTGCAAAATAAAATATTATCAGCATAAGTATTTCCGCTTTTTGACAGTCAGAAATAACCCGCGTATTAATCCCCGCAGGTTTATGATCGTGCGAAAAGGAGTCTATGGTGATACGTAAATGGATATTACTGGCATGTTTGTTATCAAATGTAGCCGTCGCTGCGGGATTGACATGTACGGGGACCACACAGGTTGGTGGAGATTATAGATTACCCAATGCAGGAAGGAATATTACCCCACCCAACACCGGTAATGCGGGCACAATTAATGGCCCGGGTTATACCTGCACGACGACCACCTGCGTCGTGTTATTTACGGCTAAAACCAGACCCGGCTATGGAACGATTCCCGGCGCGAATAAAAACATGACAGAGTCCTGTACCGGTTCGTGGAAAACAGGTTATGCCGTAAAGGATGTCCCCGCAGGCACAGTTTATACGTCTCCAGACGGCTACCCCATATATCCCACAACAATTAAAGGTATTGGCGTTTCTTTTAACGAATCATCTGCGGGATCGTACTTATCATATCGTCGTTGGCCTGACGTAGCGTGGGTGTTTAACAACCGTGGGCAAATTGATACCTGGGTAGATATTAGAGTATGGAAAACCCCTGAATTTACTCAGCCTGGTAATCTTGACTTTACAGGCCCCGTATTTATGCAGGTGCTAAGTCCACAAAATGCTGGAGATACAATTTCCAGTTGCCCAAATAATACTGCGGATGGGAAATTAGATGACCGCACCTGCGTCTGGCTAAGTCGTATATTAAAAGGCAGCATTGATTTTCAGTCAGGGACGTGCAATATGGTCAGTGCCTCGCGTACTGTTACAATGGGTAAATATGCTTCGAATATAGGGAAATCCCCGTGGCAGGATGCCAGTTTTAAATTACAGTGCCCGGTGGCATACGGCTATAATAGTGGCGTTTCAAACTCATATAATCAATATAATGCTGACGGCGGTTCCCTGACGCCCAATCAGACCAAAAACAACAGCGTTAAAATCCAGGTGGTGCCCTACACCACGGTAATTAATGCAGCTCAAGGGGTATTCTCCCTGGATGCAGGCGGTGCCGAAGGCTATGGCATTCAACTGGCGTGGGGCATGCCCGGTGAACAAACCACTTCAGACACGCCAGTCAAACCTGTGGCTTTTGGTTCGCGAATTCTGGCAAGCTCGCTCAACAGCAACTTTAAAAATGGCCCCTACACGTTGGGCGGAACAGCGCTGGCAACGGGAGCCGACGGTACCATCCGGATGTCTGCCCGCTATATTCGCACGACCGGCACGGTTCAGCCCGGCCCTGCTAACGGTAAAGTGGAAATTATTGCTGCCTATGAATAAGGTACAGTCCCGGCGTTGATGCTCTCGCCGGGCCCTGCTTACTTATCTACCGCAAAAACGTTATCCAGCTTGCTGTAGCCAAGACCATTAATCTTCCGCACTTTTATCTGCACCGGGATCCGCTCTTTCATCGCCTCAACGTGACTGATAACGCCAATGGTCTTGCCGGTGGCGTTCAGCGCATCCAGGGCGTCGAGCGCAGTATCCAGCGTTTCGCTGTCGAGCGTGCCAAAACCTTCATCAAGGAACAGTGAATCGATACGGGTTTTATGACTGACCAGGTCCGAGAGCGCCAGGGCCAGCGCAAGGCTGACGAGGAAGCTTTCGCCGCCGGAAAGCGTGCGGGTATCGCGCACTGCGTCCGCCTGCCAGGTATCCACCACCTCAAGCTCCAGCGCTTCGCTGGCCTTACGCTTAAGCAGGTAGCGCCCGTGCAGACGATTGAGCTGATTGTTTGCCAGCCAGACCAGATTATCGAGCGTTAGCCCCTGGGCGAATTTACGGAATTTATCGCCGTCGCGGGAGCCAATCAGCTGGGAAAGATGACCCCAGTCATCGCAGCGTACCGCAGCGTGTTCTATCTCCCTCATCAGAACCTGCTGGCGCTGGCGGTTTTCCGCATCCTGCTTCAGTTGCTGACGGAACTCTCCCTGACGGGTGGTATTGTCGCGGATCTGACTTGCCAGAAGGGTAAGCGCCTCCTGAGCGCTCTGTGCCGTAACACTTTCATCCATCACAACAGGTGGTTCGGCGATATGGGCATTCAGCGTTTGCTCGGCATTGGTCACTAAGGTCAGTGCCTGCTGGCACGCACTTTCCAGTTGTTGGCGCAGCTGTTCAAGGCGCAGACGCTCTGCGTCATTGAGCAGCGCGTCCTGAAACGCCTGCTGGTCGGTAAACTCGCTTTCTGCCAGCGCATCGGCAAACTGTTTCTCCAGCAGCATCAGGCGTTCGGCTTCGACGGCAAGCTGTTGTTGCAGGGTTTGCCACTGACTTTGCAGTGAGACGCAGTCGTTATGCACCTGTTGCCAGTTGTCCAGTTTGACGGGCGTCTCATCAGCAAAATCGGGGTCATCCGGCAGGGTATCAATAATCGGTGAAAGGCGGGCAATGCTGTCATGCAGGGCGGTAAAGGCCGTCTGCTTTTCCTGCCACTGTTCTGCTTCCTGGGTGCGGGCGGCCAGCCAGGCAGTTTCTTCCCCCTCTGGCGGAACGGTGAGTTCCAGCGGCGCAAGCAGAGAAGCGAGATGGGCGCGACGGGTCTCTGCCGCCTGCTGATACTGTTCCACCTGCTGGCGCAGCTCATCGATTTGGTGTTGCAGCGTCTGCCGCTGGCTTAGCTGATAGAGCTGATGTTCATAGGCATCCTGCGCCGCCTGCCAGCTGGTGAGGTCGTGCTGTGGTTGCATGTTGATGCACAAGGCTTCACATAACGTGGCCCACTCCTGGCGCAACGTTTGCTCATCCTGAGAGAGGATTTTAGCTTCACGCTCTTCTTTCTCATACCGTTCCGCCAGCCCTTTCAGACGCTCGCTAAGGGCGACACCGTCCTCTTTTATCTTACTGACCTCAAGCTCGAGCGCATCGCGACGAGCCTGATTCACGCCCGGAACAATAGCCTGATACTCGGCAATCGCCGGGTGCGAGGTTGAACCACAAAGTGGGCAGGGGTGGTCAGGCTCAAGCCGGGCGCGTTCACTCTCCAGGCTGTGAATGCGCTCTTCAAGTTTGCAGACGGTACGAATTTCCGTCAGCAACTGATTTTTTTCTTTATATTGTGCGCGCCTTAGCGTCAGTTCATCGTCGCGCTTTTTCCGTTCTGCTTCGAGTTCAACCAGACTTTGCTGGCGCTGAGCGAGGTGCTTTTGCAGCGGCGCAAAACGGGCGTGCAACGCGTGCAGTTTCTGGCGCAACGGACGATGCTGCGCGCTTAAGGCCATCGCCGCCTCGACCTCTGCCGGGGTCATGTCCAGCGAAACCGCCTGCAGTCCGCGCAGCTTAAGCACGTTTTGCTCGATGCGGGTCTGCAATGACTGCCAGGGTTTTTTATCCTCTACCTGCTGGTTGAGCATGGCGCGCCAGCCAGCCAGTTCGCTTTGCCAGCGCTGGAAGCGGGCGTTATCGGCAAGCCAGGCCTTAAGCGTGACCTCCGAGGCCCGGAGCTGCGCATGCTGACTCAGGGCGCTGGCGCGAATGCACGCACGCAGCGTGCGCCTGTCATGTAAGCGCGCATTCACTTCTTCATTCTGCCGATGGCTGCTCTGCCACAGCGTGCGTTGCTCTTGCAGACGCTCCCAGAGTGGACGAAGCGCCAGGGCGGGTTGGGCACGACTGAGCAGCGCGAGCTGGGGCTGGGCATCATTTTGCGCCTGAACGGCACGCTGACTTGCCGCCTGCGCGTGCTGGAGGGCGAGACGCAACTCCTGGCTGCGATTCAGCCAGTTGAGCTGCGTTTGTGCGGTCTGCTGTCGGGTCAGCAGGCGCTGTTCCTCGTCAGTGAGTACCTGCAAACCTGCGGTGAGGGCCGTGCGCTGATCGTCATTGAGCAGCACTACGCCTTCAGCCTGAGCCTGGCATTTTTCCAGCGCCGTGCGGGCGATTTTATGTTTTTCAAACACCTCGGCAGAAATCTGGCCGTAGATCTCGGTGCCGGTCAGCTCTTCCAGCAGTTCCGCGCGCTCTTTGGGTTTGGCATTCAGAAAAGCGGCAAACTGGCCCTGTGAGAGCAGCATTGAACGGGTGAAGCGCCCATAGTCCAGCCCCGTCAGCGAGGCGGTAAGTTCGAGCTTATCTTTGACTTTATCCGCCAGAATTTTGCCGTCAGCACACTGCGCAAGTTCAACGCGCGGGACCTGCAAATTCCCGTCGGGCTGGTTTCGGGCGCGGGTCTGGCTCCAGAAGGCGCGATAGGCAATGCCTTTAACTTCGAATTCGACCTCTGCCAGGCAATCGGCGGTGTCACGGGTCATCAAATCATTTTGCGACTGCGAGACGTTATTCAGGCGCGGTGTTTCATGGTAAAGCGCGAGGCAGATGGCATCCAGCAGGGTGGTTTTACCCGCGCCGGTTGCCCCGGTAATGGCAAACAGACCGTTGCTGGCAAAAGGTTCGGCGGTAAAATCTATCTTCCATTCCCCTTTCAGGGAGTTGAGGTTTTTCAGGCGCAGGCTGAGAATTTTCATGCGTCGTGCTCCTGGTGCAGGCCGTGCAGTGTTTCTGCAAAGAGCGCCTCTAATCTGGCCTGTTGTGTCTCATCCAGTTCTTCCTGCGCCAGACGGCGCGCGAAGACCTCTTCCACGCTTAATTCGCTGAGGGTTTCACGGCGCTCACCGGCAAGAATGCGTTCACGTTGCTCCCGGCTGCGGCGAACCAGCAACACTTCTACCGGCAGTTCGGCGGTCAGCAACTGGATTTTCCGCTGCATATCGCTGAGGTAGTCGTCGGTGGCAATTTCGATATCCAGCCAGACGGGGCGCGCAGCATCATGATGCCGCCACTGTTCAAGCTGTTCGCGAATGGCCGTCAGGTCGCCCTTAATGACCCCCAATTGCTGGGTAACAGGCACTTCCAGTGCCGTCACGTCGGCCAGCTTTCCCGCGTCGAAGGTCACTAAATTGACATATTTACTTTTGCCGGTTTCATCAAAGCTCAGGGCGATGGGCGAGCCGCAGTAGCGAATATGTTCCTGACCGCCAATCTTCTGCGGACGGTGAATATGGCCCAGCGCGATATAATCAGCGGACGGGAAATTCTGTGCCGGGAAAGCGTCCAGGGTGCCGATATAAATCTCGCGTACGGCATCACTTTTACTGGCGCCTACCGTCGTGAGGTGACCGCTGGCGATGATAGGTAATGTCTGTTCGCCGCGCAGTGTGCAGGCGGCATCATGCTGTTGCTGGTAGTAGTCGGTGATGGTGCCTAACAGATGCTGCTGCTTTTGCTGCCCGGAAAGCCCGGCCTGGCTGGTCACAATGTCGCGCGGACGTAAAAACGGTACCGGGCAGAACACCGCGCCTGGCGAGCCATCGCGCAACGGTAAATAGAAAGGGGCGCTTCCCGCGCTGGCGACGACGGTGGTTTTCAGCCAGGCCAGAATATCTTTTGATTCATTGAGTGTGGCGACGGAGTCGTGATTCCCGGCCAGCACCACCAGATGACAGCCGGTGTTTTGTAACTTCACGACAAACCGGTTATAGAGTTCGCGCGCGTAGCTGGGGGGCGAACCGGTATCAAAGATGTCGCCCGCGACAATGATCGCGTCAACCTGATGTTCTTCAGCCGTGGTCAGTAGCCAGGAGAGAAAAGCGTCGTGCTCGGCGGCACGGCTCTTGCTGTAAAAGTTCTGACCGAGGTGCCAGTCCGATGTATGAATGATGCGCATAGCGGTTCCATGGCAAAAAAGCGTAAACGGGATTATAACATTCAAGAGCCTATGAGCCGCCAGCGAAAGCGCTTAGCCGCTGTCATATAACGGAATGATGCGTCATCTGTTGGTCATTTGTTTCATAAATCTGTCACAAAAGTGACGCATACTGGCGCCGCGGTTGACTGATGACTTTAATTAAACAGGGCAAATTATGGCAAGACGCATTCTGGTCGTAGAAGATGAAGCTCCCATTCGTGAAATGGTGTGTTTCGTGCTTGAGCAAAACGGCTTTCAACCTGTCGAAGCGGAAGATTATGACAGCGCGGTGAACCAACTGAATGAACCCTGGCCCGATCTGATTTTACTGGACTGGATGTTGCCAGGCGGCTCTGGTATCCAGTTTATTAAGCACCTCAAACGTGAAGCCATGACTCGGGAAATCCCGGTGATGATGCTGACGGCTCGCGGTGAAGAAGAAGATCGTGTGCGCGGCCTTGAAACCGGTGCAGACGATTACATCACTAAACCTTTCTCCCCTAAAGAGCTGGTTGCGCGAATCAAAGCGGTTATGCGTCGCATCTCGCCTATGGCGGTAGAAGAGGTCATTGAGATGCAGGGGCTGAGCCTCGACCCAAGCTCTCATCGGGTGATGACCGGCGAGAATCCGCTGGACATGGGGCCGACGGAGTTTAAGCTGTTGCACTTCTTCATGACGCACCCGGAACGCGTCTACAGCCGTGAACAGCTGCTTAACCACGTCTGGGGAACCAATGTCTATGTAGAAGATCGCACGGTCGACGTGCATATTCGCCGCTTGCGTAAAGCACTGGAAACCAGCGGCCACGATCGTATGGTACAGACAGTTCGCGGCACGGGTTATCGCTTCTCAACCCGTTTCTGAAATCTGACAGGAGTGTGACGCGTGCTGGAACGGCTGTCATGGAAAAGGCTGGTACTCGAACTCATCCTATGTTGTCTACCTGCTGCACTGCTTGGCATATTCTTTGGTTACCTGCCGTGGTTTTTGCTGGCGGCAGTCACCGGACTACTGGCCTGGCATTTCTGGAATTTAATGCGTCTTTCCTGGTGGCTATGGGTCGATAAAAGCATGACCCCGCCCCCTGGCACCGGCAGTTGGGAACCGCTGCTTTACGGCCTGCACCAGATGCAGATGCGTAATAAAAAGCGTCGTCGCGAACTGGGCAATCTCATCAAGCGTTTTCGCAGCGGTGCGGAATCCTTGCCGGATGCCGTTGTGCTCACTACGGAAGAGGGGGCTATTTTCTGGTGTAACGGACTGGCACAACAGCTTCTCAATCTGCGCTGGCCGGACGATAACGGCCAAAACATCCTCAACCTGCTGCGCTACCCCGAATTTACCCGTTACTACAAAGCGCGAAACTTTGATCGCCCGTTGAATCTGGTGCTGAACAATGGGCGTCATCTTGAGATGCGCATGATGCCTTACAGCGAGCAGCAGTTGCTGATGGTGGCGCGTGACGTCACGCAAATGCACCAGCTTGAAGGGGCGCGACGTAACTTCTTTGCCAACGTCAGCCATGAACTTCGCACGCCGTTAACGGTATTGCAGGGCTACCTGGAGATGATGCAGGAACAGACGCTGGAGGGGCTACCGCGTGAGAAAGCGTTACATACCATGCGAGAACAAACATCGCGCATGGAAGGGCTGGTGAAGCAGCTCCTGACGCTCTCTAAAATCGAAGCCGCACCCATCACGCCGCCGAATGAAATCATTGATGTGCCGATGATGCTTCGGGTGGTGGAGAGAGAAGCGCAAACCTTAAGTCACAATAAGCACGAACTGGAGTTTGTGGTGGATGGTGCGCTAAAAGTGCTGGGCAATGAGGAGCAACTGCGCAGTGCGATTTCGAACCTGGTCTACAACGCCGTCAACCATACGCCCGCCGGGACGCACATCACCGTGCAGTGGCAGCGTGTGGCACACGGTGTGCAGTTCAGCGTTGAGGATAACGGGCCTGGGATTTCAGCAGAGCACATTCCGCGTCTGACAGAACGTTTCTACCGCGTGGACAAAGCCCGCTCCCGCCAGACCGGGGGCAGTGGCCTGGGCCTGGCGATAGTTAAACACGCGGTGAATCACCATGACAGCAAGCTGGAAATCCAGAGTACACCGGGTAAAGGCACCCGCTTTAGCTTTATGTTGCCCGAAAGACTGATGGTGAAACACGCAAGCTGACACCCTGGGTGTCAGCTTTTCTTTCCAGTTCTGTCAGAACCTCTCTTTTTTGACCCCGCTTTACATCCATTCATCGACAGAATATGGCTTTGCTGCTTTTTTGTTCGCATGATTAGCCATCCGTTTTTCTTATATACAGCATCATCCTCTGGTGTTTTTTTTAGATCTGGCATATCCATCTGGTTTTACGATCCCTTATTGCCTTTAAACGTTATAAGCGTTTAAATTGCGCCCCGTAGGTCGTCAGACCCACTGTATTTGCGTGGTAAATCGAAAAACTATTCTCCGCCACGCGAAGAGGGAAGTATTTCCCGCTTCGTTTCAGGACCTTGCCGCTGTAATGTTCCGCACGACAAGGCGAAAATTTCAACATTTGCATCACCACATCCACAGGCTGTAAACGTTTATGACCCATCATTTAAAACCACGAGACATTGTTGCTCTGGGCTTTATGACCTTTGCGCTGTTCGTCGGCGCAGGCAATATCATTTTCCCTCCCATGGTCGGTTTGCAGGCAGGCGAGCACGTCTGGACCGCATCCATTGGCTTTTTAATCACCGCCGTTGGCCTGCCGGTGCTCACCGTTGTCGCTCTGGCGAAAGTGGGCGGCGGGGTGGACAGCCTCAGTACGCCAATTGGTAAAGTCGCTGGCGTTCTACTGGCGACGGTCTGTTACCTGGCCGTTGGGCCGCTGTTTGCCACACCGCGTACGGCGACCGTCTCTTTTGAAGTGGGCATCGCTCCATTGACCGGCGAAGGCTCTCTGCCGCTGTTGATTTATAGCGTCATCTACTTTGCGTTAGTGATTCTGGTGTCGCTCTATCCGGGTAAACTGCTGGATACCGTGGGTAACTTCCTGGCGCCGCTGAAAATTATTGCGCTGGTGATTCTCTCCGTGGCGGCGATTGTCTGGCCAGCAGGTCCCATCAGCCATGCGATGGATGCCTACCAGCACGCGGCTTTCTCTAACGGCTTCGTTAATGGTTACCTGACAATGGATACCCTGGGCGCGATGGTGTTCGGTATTGTCATTGTTAACGCCGCCCGTTCCCGCGGTGTGACGGAAGCGCGTCTGCTGACCCGCTATACCGTCTGGGCTGGCCTGATGGCGGGCGTGGGTCTGACGCTACTTTACCTGGCGCTGTTCCGCCTGGGTTCAGATAGCTCTTCTTTGGTGGATCAGTCTGCTAACGGCGCAGCCATTCTGCATGCCTATGTTGCGCACACCTTTGGTGGTGCCGGCAGCTTCCTGCTGGCAGCGTTAATTTTCATCGCCTGCCTGGTGACGGCGGTTGGCCTCACCTGCGCCTGTGCTGAGTTCTTCGCGCAGTACCTGCCGCTCTCGTACCGTGCGCTGGTGTTTATTCTCGGTATCTTCTCCATGGCGGTGTCGAATCTGGGTCTGAGCCACCTGATTCAGATCTCCATTCCGGTACTGACAATGATCTATCCGCCGTGTATCGCCCTGGTCGTTTTGAGCTTCACCCGCTCGTGGTGGCATAATTCGTCCCGCGTGATTGCACCGCCCATGTTTATCAGCCTGCTGTTCGGCGTGCTGGACGGTATTAAAGCCTCTGCGTTTAGCGATGTGCTGCCGGCCTGGACTCAGCGTCTGCCGCTGGCGGAGCAAGGTCTGGCCTGGTTGATGCCAACGCTGGTGATGGTGATTCTGGCTGCTGGCTGGGATCGCGCTGCCGGGCGTCAGGTGGCCTCCAGCGCACACTAAGTAGTGTGAAATGGTTTGCTAACCACGGGACTTATGGTCCCGTGGTTTTTTTGTTTTTTTGAATCCTGGAACGGGGAACGATGGAAAGTACGAACAAACTAAAGCGAGGGTTGAGTACCCGACACATCCGCTTTATGGCCCTTGGGTCGGCGATTGGCACCGGGCTGTTTTACGGTTCGGCGGATGCCATCAAGATGGCGGGTCCGAGCGTGCTGCTGGCCTACATTATCGGGGGTGTCGCAGCGTACATCATCATGCGCGCGCTGGGCGAAATGTCGGTACACAATCCTTCTGCCAGTTCGTTCTCCCGTTATGCTCAGGAAAACCTGGGCCCGCTGGCTGGTTACATCACTGGCTGGACTTACTGCTTTGAAATTCTGATTGTCGCTATTGCTGATGTGACAGCTTTTGGCATCTATATGGGCGTCTGGTTCCCCACCGTTCCGCACTGGATATGGGTGCTGAGCGTGGTGCTCATTATCTGCGCCATTAACCTGATGAGCGTAAAGGTGTTTGGTGAGCTGGAGTTCTGGTTCTCCTTCTTCAAAGTCGCGACCATTATCATCATGATTGCCGCCGGGTTCGGCATCATTATCTGGGGAATCGGCAACGGCGGCCAGCCGACCGGGATCCACAATCTGTGGAGTAACGGCGGCTTCTTTAGCAATGGCTGGATTGGCATGGTGATGTCATTGCAGATGGTGATGTTTGCCTATGGCGGCATTGAAATCATCGGCATTACCGCCGGTGAAGCGAAAGACCCGGAAAAATCGATTCCGCGCGCCATTAACTCGGTGCCGATGCGCATTCTGGTTTTCTATGTCGGGACGCTGTTCGTCATCATGTCCATCTACCCGTGGAATCAGGTCGGTACCAACGGCAGCCCGTTTGTTCTGACGTTCCAGCACCTCGGCATTACTTTTGCCGCCAGCATCCTGAACTTCGTGGTACTGACCGCCTCGTTGTCGGCCATTAACAGCGACGTGTTTGGCGTGGGCCGCATGTTGCACGGGATGGCAGAGCAGGGCAGTGCGCCAAAAATCTTCGCTAAAACATCGAGCAAGGGCATTCCGTGGGTCACGGTGCTGGTGATGACGCTGGCGCTGTTGTCGGCGGTGTATCTCAACTACATCATGCCGGAGAACGTCTTCCTGGTGATCGCGTCACTGGCGACCTTCGCTACCGTGTGGGTGTGGATCATGATCCTGCTTTCACAGGTGGCATTCCGTCGCCGTTTGTCCGCGGATGAAGTTAAAGCGCTGAAATTTAAAGTCCCCGGCGGCGTGGCGACCACGATTGTCGGTCTGCTTTTCCTTGTGTTTATCATCGGGCTGATTGGCTGGCACCCGGAGACGCGCATTTCGCTGTATGTGGGATGTGCGTGGATTGTGCTGCTGTTGGTAGGGTGGATGTTTGTGCGCAAGAAACTCGCATAACGCAATAATAAGCCCGGCAGGCGGTGACGCCACCGGGCAATCCTTTTACCACAACCCCAAAATCTTCCACCACACCGCACCCAGTCCGAACCAAATCACGATGTTAATCAACATCACAATAAAGCCCAGACGCCACCAGTCACGCTGTGCCACATACCCTGCGCCATAGTAAATGACCGCCGGACCGTTGCCGTAATGGGAAATTCCGCTCATCAGGTTGGTCACAAACGCCAGCGACAGCGCCACCATCATCGGCGGTGCGCCGGTTGCGACCGAGACGCTGCCAAAGGCGGCGTACATCGCCACCACGTGCGGCGTACTGCCGGCGAAAAAGTAGTGAGAGTAGCAGTAGACAATCAGCAGAACGGTGAGGGTGATCTCCCAGGGGATGCCGTTGAACAGTGCAGAGGTGGTGAGCGCGAACCACTTAAACAACCCCAACTGGTTGAGCTTGTCTGCCATGCAGATCATGACCCCCAGCCAGACCAGAATATCCCACGCGCCTTTTTCCGACTGCACGTCCTGCCAGTTAATCACGTTGGTCATGAGCATCAGGCAGACGCCGGACAGGGCCACGGCCGTAGCATCCAGCCCTGTTAATTTCGAGGTACTCCACGCCAGTAATGAGAGCAGGAAAATACCAATGGTCATCCGCTCATCACGGGTGATGGGCCCCATCCTTTGCAACTCTTCACTGGCGTGGGCTTTCGCCTCCGGGGTGCGAGTGATGTCGGGCGGGTAGAGTTTGTAGATAACCAGCGGAATGGTAAGGAATGCAATGACTCCCGGCACCAGTGCGCTCAGCGTCCACATCCCCCAGGAGATATCAACAAACAACGTGCTGGCTGCCAGTGAGACAATCAGTGCGTTTGGCGCGCTGGCGGTCATAAACATGGACGAAGAGAGGCAGTTGGAGTGGAACACGGTCTGCATCAGGAAGGCGCCAATCTTGCGCGGGTTTTGATCCGGCTCTGAGCCGAAGCTACTTGAGACACCCCGCACGATAGGGAACAGGATGCCGCCCGCGCGGGCCGTGTTGGACGGGGTCGCCGGGGCGATAATCATGTCGCTCAGCGCCAGGGTATAGCCCAGACGTAAAGAGCTGCCGCCGAAGCTGCGAATCAACAGGTAAGCAATGCGCCGCCCGAGCCCGGTTTTTATGAAGCCTTTGGCGTACAGAAAGGCTGCCACAATCAGCCAGACGGTGGTGCTGCTAAAGCCTTTCAGGGCTTCAGAGGTGGTCATCATGCCCGTCAGCATAATGATGCTGATGGCGATAAGGGCCACGGCACCGACCGGCAGAGGCTGGAGAATAAACGCCACAACGGTGGTGATAAAAATCGCGAGAATGTGCCATGTCAACGGGGTCAAACCTTCAGGCACGGGAAAAAACCAGATGGTGAGGGCGACGATAGCGCAGATAAGGACTTTCAGATAACGGTTCATATTCGATCCCTGTAGCAGCTCCCGCCACGGACGGCGGGAAGGCGAATCCTGTTTTCTGTACGGCAAAGTGAACCAGAAAAACGTTAAACAACCGGGGTGATGAGTTTGCCTTCAGTGAAGTAGTGAATAAGGTTATTGATGGTGAGATCGGCCATCGCCTGACGGGTTTCCACGGTATTACTGGCAATATGGGGCAGCAGTACCACGTTGTGACATGCCATTAAGGCCGCCGGAATATGTGGCTCTTTCTCAAAGACGTCGAGGCCTGCGCCGCGCAGTTTGCCTTCCTCTAGCACCGTGATGAGCGCCTCGGTGTCGACTACGCTTCCGCGCGCAATGTTCACCAGGATGCCGTCTGGCCCCAGGGCTTCCAGCACCTCGCGGTTAATAATGTGGTGTGTGTCTGCTCCGCCTGGCAGAGTCAGAACGAGAAAATCAACGGCGTTTGCCAGCTCAACCAGCGAGCGGTGATGCGTCCACGCAGGATTACGTGCGCTATTGGGGCTGAAATAATGAATCGGCATGTTAAAGGCTGCGGCGCGGTTTGCCACTTCATGACCAATGTTACCCATGCCCACAATGCCGCAGCGTTTGCCGGTCATTTTCCAGGCACTCTCAAATTGCGCACTTTCCCATGCGCCAGCGCGCGCGAAGCGGTCAGCGGCGCAAATCTTACGCGAGACCGCCAGCATCAGCGCCAGGCCTGTATCCGCCACGCATTCGTTCAGGACGCGCGGCGTGTTGCTGACACGAATATTGCGCTGGCGACAGGTATCCAGATCGGTGGCATCGACGCCAACGCCAAAACCACTGATGACTTCCAGTGCGGGCAATTGTTCGAGCAACTCTTTCTTGATGCCTTTGGCGGCGCGGGTCAGGGCGCCGCGAATGGCATGCGCGTGTTCACGCAGAAATGACTGCGGGTCCTGCAACCAGTATTTGTGCACCACAAAATGCTGCTCAAGCACATCGATCATCGGCTGGGGAATTTCAGTGACGACAAGAATTTCAGGTTTGCTGTTCATGCTAAATCCCTTCTCACGCTATGGTTTTACCCAGTATAAAAAGGGGACAAAGGGGAGACTTCGGGCAATCGCACGAAGTCTGGTTCAAAATCCTCGCGCATATGCCCGGTAGAGATCCCTACGGATCACATCGGCGTGTGGGAAAAAATGCTCGGCGTTAAATTTCTGCGCCCTGGCTCTCAACCCCATAAAAAAGCAGAAAAGATGAGTTTGCGGGTCTACATTTGTGCAAGAGTGACGCCATTTTTGACGAAGGGGAAAGTCGATGTTGCATGCCTGGCATTTGCCTGTCGCGCCGTTTGTGAAACAGAACAAAGACCAACTGGTCATTACACTCTGGCTCACCGGAAATAAGCTCCCATCCCGCGTCACGCTTCGGGTTGAAATTGATAACGAAGAGACATCGCTGGTGATGCGTCGGGTGCGTATCGCGCCGAAACCGGGTGTGACGGCCTGGCGGGCAACGCTCTCTCTGGAAAGCGGTCAGCCGCGTCGTCGCTACAGCTTTAAGCTGTTGTGGGAGGATCGCCAGCTGTGGTTCACCCCGCAGGGCTTGACGCGTTTTCCTCCCGCACGTCTGGAGCAATTTGCAGTGGACTCTCCTGATGACGGGCCGCAGTGGGTGGCAGAGCAGGTGTTTTATCAGATCTTCCCGGATCGCTTTGCCCGTAGCGAGCAGGGTAACGATCAACAGGATAAGGTCTATTTTCACCATGCGGCGAAGCAGGAGATCGTGTTGCGCGACTGGGATGCGCCGCTGACCGGAGAGGCAGGGGGATCCACATTTTATGGCGGCTGCCTGGACGGCATCAGCGAAAAGCTGCCTTATCTGCGTAAGCTTGGCGTAACTGCGCTCTATCTGAACCCGATTTTTGTGGCCCCCAGCGTGCATAAGTACGACACGGAAGACTACCGGCATGTCGATCCGCGTTTTGGTGGCGATCAGGCGCTGTTTCGTCTGCGCCGCAATACCCATAAATTGGGCATGCGCCTGGTTCTGGACGGCGTGTTTAACCACAGCGGCGACTCACATGCATGGTTTGACAGGCACAACCGGGGCACCACCGGAGCCTGCCATAATCCCGCGTCAACCTGGCGTGAGTGGTACAGTTTTCATGATGACGGCCGTGCGCGTGACTGGTTGGGCTACGCCAGCCTGCCGAAGCTGGATTATCAGGCGCAAACGCTGGTCGAGGAGATTTATCAGGGTGATGACAGTATTGTGCGTCACTGGCTGAAAGCGCCCTGGAATATGGACGGCTGGCGTCTAGACGTCGTGCATATGCTGGGTGAGGCGGGTGGGGCGCGGAACAATTTGCAGCACGTTGCGGGCATCGCGAAAGCCGCAAAAGAGACCCGGCCAGACGCCTATATCGTCGGCGAGCATTTCGGCGATGCGCGGCAGTGGTTGCAGGCGGATGTGGAAGATGCCGCCATGAACTACCGTGGTTTTACCTTCCCGGTATGGGCGTTCCTGGCGAATACCGATATTTCTATGGATCCGCAGCGCATTGATGCCCAGACCTGTATGGCGTGGATGGATAACTACCGGGCCGGGCTCTCCCATCAGCAGCAGATTCGCATGTTCAATCAGCTCGACAGTCATGATACGCCGCGCTTCAAAACCGTACTGGGCAAAGACGTGGCGCGCCTGCCGCTGGCGGTGATCTGGTTGTTCACCTGGCCGGGCGTTCCCTGCATCTATTATGGCGATGAAGTGGGGCTGGATGGCGCTAACGATCCCTTCTGCCGCAAACCTTTTCCGTGGGATAAAGCAAAGCAGGACAGCGGCTTGCTCGCGCTCTATCAGCGCATGACCCGCTTACGCAGGCGTAGTCAGGCACTGTGTCATGGCGGGTGTCAGGTGGTTTATGCTGAGGAAAACGTGGTGGTTTTCCTGCGTGTCTGGCAGCAGGAACGCGTGCTGGTTGCCATCAACCGGGGCGAGGCCTGCGAAGTTGTGCTGGCCGACTCTCCGCTGTTAGATGCCAAAGTGTGGCACTGTAAAGAGGGCAAAGGCACGCTTACGGAGGAGGTGTTGTCACTTCCGGGCGTTTCAGCAACGGTGTGGCAGGGCAATTAACCCATACGGTTAAGCGCAACGGATAGCGCAAATGTGTCAATTTGTGCCAAAGTATACTCACGCTCCGTAATGAAGGTGAGATCATGGATGAACTGGTGCTGTTAGCCTGTGTCGTGCTCTTTATGCTGCTGGTGGTCTGTCCGGCCCTGGCGGTGGTTGCATATCGAAGAAGTACCGCTGCGCAAAATGAGCTGTCGCAACTGCGACAGCGGGTGGCGACGCTTGAACAACGTCTTACCTCTGAGTCGGAAAGCCCGATGCCAGAGCCTCAGGTAGTGGCACCTTCTGCTGTTCCGACACCTGTTGAACCAGAGCCTCTGCCTGAGCCTGAAAAACCGGTCGAGATTGAACCCGCACCGGCCAACGTCTGGACCAGGGGCACGCCTGTAACCGCGAAGCCGGTGAGGGCTCCTGCGCCAGTGGCGACGGCGGCAAAAACGCCAAACCCGTTAGGCGGAATGACCACGTCGCTGGTGCGCTGGTTTATGCAGGGTAACCCGCTGGCAAAGCTGGGTATTGTGCTGCTTTTCCTCGGGCTGGGATTCCTCTTCCGCTACAGCGTTGAAAATTCACTCTTCCCGTTGTCTCTGCGTCTGGCCTTTGCCGCGGTGGCGTCGATGGTACTGCTGTTTATTGGCTGGCGGTTACGGCGTAAACAACCGGTCTTTGCTTTAATCCTGCAAGGCGGTGCCACGGGTGCGCTTTATATGACCGTGTTCGGTGCCTTCCGGCTCTGGCAAATGTTGCCAATGCCCCTGGCGTTCGGTCTGCTGCTGCTGATTTGTGCGGCAAGCGTTGGGTTGGCGGTACTGCAGCGCGCCCTGAGCCTGGCGATGCTGGCAAGTCTGGGCGGGTACGCTGCACCGTTGTTACTCTCCACCGGCGGCGGTAGTCATATCGCGCTGTTCTCTTTCTATCTCCTGCTCTCCGTTGGCATTCTCGTTATCAGCATCTGGCAGCACTGGCGCGAGCTCAATCTGCTGGGAATGCTGTTTACCTTTGGGGTCGCGGGGGTTTGGGGTATTGCCGATTACCGACCGGACTATTATCTGAGTTGTCAGCTGTTCCTGATAGCCAACCTGATCATTTTCGGCGTGCTGAGCGTGGCGCTGTCTCTTAGGGCGCAGAAGCGTGGCGAGCGGATCGTGGACGGCGTACTGCTGTTTGCGCCTCCGCTGATTGGGTTTGGCATGCAATATGCGATTACGCAGCATCTGGCGTATGGCCCGGCATTCAGTGCGCTGGGGTTCGGCGCCTTCTATTTGCTACTGGCATTCGGGGCATTGAAGCGTTTTCCGGGCGCGGGCAAGCCGTTGGTACTGGCTGCTCTGGCGTTGGGCGGCGCATTCGCTACGCTCGCTATTCCGCTGGCGCTTTCTGCCCGCTGGACATCCATGGCGTGGGCGCTGGAAGGGCTTGGCATTCTGTGGCTGGGCGTTATGCAGGGGCAACGGCGCATGAGCTACAGCGGCACCGGCCTGCTGGTATTAGCATTGGGCAGTGCGCTGTGGGCACTTAATGATTCTCTGACGGCGCTTTCCCTCTTTGTTATTTTCACCGTGCTCAGCGTGAGCTGGCTGGCGGCCGCATGGCTGTGGCGAGGCATTCATCGTATCGGCAGTGATCTGTTGCTGGTCGGAGGGATCGCTTTCTGGCTTGTCGCGCTTTGGGGCGCTGCCTGGCTTGCGAAGCCGCTCGGCGTGGAAGAGGCCTTTGGCTTGCTCGCGCTGTTGAGCCTGTCGGTTTGGATCTGGCGCAGCGCCGGTCAGCGTCTGGGCTGGCAGCAGCTTCGAATGGCGGTATGGCTACTGTGGCCCGCGATGCTGGTTATCCTGTTCTGGCAGCTGGCGAACCATTCACATCTGCTGGCGGCCGGTTGGCAGAATCTGGCCTGGTGCGTGGCGCTGCCGTCGGCGTTGTTGCTGTTGCAACGTGAAGATAAACCATCATCGGGCCTGGTTTCGCAGGGGCTGCATCTCTCCTTTGCATGGATGGTGCTGCTGGCATTGGGGGCAGAAGTATACTGGTTTGCCGATGAACTCCCCTGGGGAATGGATGCCTGGCGCAGCGGTCTGCTGATGGCAGCTGGCGGTGGGGCTATCCTGCTCATGCTTGCCGGGGTCCGTCGCGCCTTCTGGCCGCTCCGGGTGTGGCCTGAACTTTATGGCACGCTGGCGCTCTTGCCACTGCTTCCGGTGCTTATCGTGCTGCTGGCGCTGGCGAATTTGCAGGATGGGCGGGTGATTCATACGCTTTATCTGCCGCTCATTAACCCGTTGGAAGAGGGCGCTGGCTTTGCCTTACTGGGATTATGGGCCTGGGCCCGGTTCAGCGCCTCCCGTTTGGCGCGTTATGCTCCTTCGGTGCCCCCTGTCGTGCCACAGGTGCTTATCGGCCTGAGCTTCTGGTGGCTGAACGGGCTTCTGCTTCGCGCGCTGGCAAATTATGCAGGCATAGACTGGACGCTTGAGACGCTGTGGGGCTCTCGCTTGATCCAGACGACCTTCGCGCTCTTCTGGATGCTGGGTGCGCTGGTGGTGATGTTGATTGCTAACCGCCGTGGTTCACGACGCGGATGGCTGTATGGTGCAACGCTGTTGGGCGTTGTGATTATCAAATTGATGCTGGTAGACAGTGCGGGCGGCGGCGGTCTGGCGCGGGCTGTGGCCTTTATCGGTGTTGCGGTGCTGGTGTTGATTGTGGGCTATTTCTCGCCATTACCGCCAAAAGAGACAACAGGGTTCACTGAGGAAGAAAAACCATGAAATGGATGAAATATATTGCCGTTGGCGCATTACTCAGCGTGGCATCCAGTGGATTCGCCCGAACAGAAGATGCGCCTGAAAGGCCTCAGGAGTATGGCTGGGGGAAGGCGCTGGCGACGACCGAATCTTCTCCCTGGTACCGTGTAAACCTG
The DNA here is from genome assembly GCA_002377245.1 of Enterobacteriaceae bacterium UBA3516. Classification (GTDB taxonomy): domain Bacteria; phylum Pseudomonadota; class Gammaproteobacteria; order Enterobacterales; family Enterobacteriaceae; genus CBFFRJ01. The sequence continues at coordinate 1,438 of DFPL01000283.1, read as the reverse complement.
CCTGATGAGGTATATAAACAAAGCGCATGGCCCGATCTTCGCGATGTGCGTGTGTTCAATCATCAGGGTGAGCGTGTTCCTTTCTCACTCGAAAAGCAGAAATCGGCTCCGGTGAGCGCGAAAACCACTGAACTGCGCATCTTCCCGCTCACCACGTCCCCTGTTGAGTCTGTAAACAGTGACGAGGCAAGGGGCGAACGGGTCTGGTTACGTTCGCCAAAGGGTTATGAAATCAGCATAGAAGGCGAGGGTGTCGAGCGCATCGGCAAAAGTTATCTTCTGGCTTTACCCGACAATATCGATGAGACCCTCACCGTTTCACAGCTGCGGCTTGGCTGGGATAAACCGACGGTAAACTGGCAGGGAAAAGCGTCATTTTACAGCAGCAGCAATATGCAAGAGTGGGTGATCATGAGGCGGGACGTCCCGCTGATGGACATCGCCAGCGGGGATGACCGTCTTGCGCTGGATAAAATCGGTCTTGACCTACACATGGGTAGCGACGGCCCGCGCTATTTGCTGGTGGTGTTTGATAAGCCTCAGCTTCCTATCACTCTGACGCGGGCATCGGTGGTTGAAGAACAGGTGCAGGAGACGCCAGCGCAGGTCAGTTTGTCGGGCTGGGCGACAAAGGTTTCGGCTGATGAGGTGCACTATCAATGGACACAGCCGCAGCCGCTGACGGCGCTTTCCGTCAGACTGGATTATGACGGTGTCTTACCCGTGGAGCTTGAATGGCGCGCCACGGCACAGGATAAGTGGCAGCCACTGACGAAAGAGGTGATTTTTCATCTTAACAATCAGGCTTCAGATGACATCGCTCTCTCCGGTCAACTGGTGCAGGGCGTTCGCCTGACGACAGTGAATGCGCATCTCCCGGGGGCACTGCCACGGGTGGGGGGGCTTCGCGAAAGTCAGAGTCTCATCTTCAATGCGCAGGGCAACGGCCCCTTTATTCTGGCATGGGGGAATAAAGCGGCAACGCCCGCCGCCCTCACGCTGGATAACCTGATTCCTACACGTCTGCGTCCCCAACATGACCCCGAAACCTTACCGGAGGCTGTGGCACACGAACCGGTCAAGCTGGGCGGCGAATCCCGACTGAGTGCGGTATCGCCTGCTGACAGAGAAAGTCAGTGGTACACCTTTTTAGTGTGGGGGGCGCTGGTGCTAGGGGTATTAGCGTTGGTCTGGATGGCGCTGAAAATATGGCGCGACATTCAGAAAGATAACGCCGCCTGAGTTATAGCGTCCGGGCTTTTGCTTGCGCCATCATGCGCGGGTAAAACTGCCAGAACTGTTGCTCCAGGGCGGCATAGTGTTGATCGAGATCCTGCCAGGAATCGCGTAAAGCATCAAGCTTAGGGCGACGACTGGCCATTCCGTTCAGCACGCGCTGAATAAACGCCATCTCCCGGTAGCGTTCGAGCCAGCGCTC
>DFPL01000033.1 GCA_002377245.1 Enterobacteriaceae bacterium UBA3516 | reverse complement strand
ACGCCGGCACAAGGCCGGCGTTTTTACGCAACGTCAGAGGCTGAATTATTCAGCAACAACGTTAACGGTCAGTTTAGCAAACACTTCGCTGTGAACCTGGAAGTCCACTTCGTGCTCGCCAGTGGTACGCAGAACGCCGTTCGGCAAACGAACTTCGCTCTTAGCTACGTCAACGCCAGCTGCAGTTACAGCGTCAGCGATGTCGCGAGTACCGATGGAACCGAACAGTTTACCTTCGTCGCCAGCTTTAGACGCGATGGTTACGGTTTCCAGTGCGTTGATTTTCTCAGCGCGTGCATTAGCAGCGGCCAGAACGTCAGCCAGTTTGGCTTCCAGTTCAGCACGACGTGCTTCGAAAAACTCAACGTTTTTCTTAGTAGCAGGAACAGCTTTACCCTGTGGGACCAGGAAGTTACGAGCGTAGCCCGCTTTAACATTGACCTGATCACCCAGGCTGCCCAGGTTTGCTACTTTATCAAGCAGAATAACTTGCATTACCTTATCCTCTTAAAGTCGTATAAATGGACTGTGCCCGATTACTGATGACGATCAGTGTACGGCAGCAGGGACAGGTAGCGAGCGCGTTTGATAGCGCGAGCCAGCTGACGCTGATATTTTGCACGAGTACCGGTGATACGGCTTGGGACAATCTTACCGCTTTCGGTGATGTAGTTTTTCAGCGTTGCGATATCTTTATAGTCGATCTCTTGAACGCCTTCCGCGGTGAAACGGCAGAACTTGCGACGACGGAAATAACGTGCCATATGGCTAGTCTCCAGAATCTATCAATTCAATCTGCTCGGCATGCAGAACCATTTTGCTCAGGCCGTTCTTTGCCTTGTGGCAAGAAATGAACCCCTGAACGGTTACTGCGCTACCGACCGTTATACTGTGAGTAATGGCTTGGTTTTCGTGTCCGCTAATGATAACGGGCATTTGGCACCACGCCTGCCGGTGAAAACCGGCTTCCTCCTGCACAGAACGATGCTCAAGCACGAACTGGCAATGAGGAATTCCTGATGGGCTGACCTTTCGAAGGGGCATCCTGCACACGGTGCCGGATAACACCAGACGGTTGGTCATCAGAAATTACTCTTCAGAATCCCCAGCATCTGCATCATCTGCGGTTTCGTTTGCGAAATCATCGCGACGCTCACGGCGCTCGTCTTTCGCTTTAACCATCGGAGATGCTTCGGTAACAGCGTGCTTAGTACGCATTACCATGCTACGGATAACGGCATCGTTGAAGCGGAAAGTTGTTTCCAGCTCATCGATAACTTCCTGCGGCGCTTCCACGTTCAGCAGAACGTAGTGAGCTTTGTGCAGTTTGTTGATCGGGTAAGCCAGCTGACGGCGGCCCCAGTCTTCCAGACGATGGATCGTGCCTTCTGCACCAGTGATGGCAGCAGTGTAGCGTTCGATCATACCCGGAACCTGTTCGCTCTGGTCAGGATGGACCATAAAAACGATTTCGTAATGACGCATCGAATTGCTCCTTACGGATTATTCAGCCTCCTGTCTGGGTCAGCCGAGGCCCATGGAGGCAAGGAACGTGTTAAAGGTCGGCTGAAAAATGACGCGCCATAATACTTATCTCCCCCCTCAAACTCAAGCTGATTGCGCAAATAATTCGCACTAACCGCAAAGCCGCTTCATACGCCGGCATTAAACTTAAGACAAACCGCATCACGGCAAATTTTTGAATGACTGCATCAGAAATGGTCGCGATACGTGTTGGCGGGAAAGCGTAGACTTTATGCATACCCAAACACAGGGACGAACGCATGACCTGACGGTGGTACAGTCAGTTGTTGTGGAGCGTAATACCATGAAAAACATCGCAATCTTATTAACTATGCTGTTGCTCAGCGCCAGCGCGACAGCGGCCATCAAAATTAACGGTCAACAGGCCCGCAATATGGACGACGTCCAGAGTCTGGGCGTGGTCTACATCAACCATAATTTCGCTCAGGAAAAAGAAGCGGAGAAAGCGTTGAACGACGAAGCCAACGTGCGCGGGGCAAAATATTTTCATACCCTGATAATGCATGAGCCGGGCAGTAATAACAGCCTGCATGCCAGCGCAGAAATTTACCGTTAATCGCCGCGCTGAATCTAAAGCCTCCTTACGCGGAGGCTTTTTTATCGCCAAAATTAAATGATAATTATTTCTTTTTAATGCTTATCATCGTCATAGTCTGCTGATTTAATAGCACATTGATCAGCAAACTATCCGGAGTGATATGTGTTTGTGCGTCCTGCTACATTAAGCCGTATTCCAAAAGGCGTCTGGGTACTGGGTGGCGTCAGTCTGCTAATGGATGTCTCGTCTGAGATGATTCACAGTCTCCTGCCTCTTTTTATGGCCACAACCCTCGGGGCAAGCGTGATTGTCATCGGCCTTATTGAAGGGCTGGCGGAGGCAACGGCACTGATTATCAAAGTCTTTTCCGGCGTGCTCAGTGACTACCTCGGTAAACGTAAGGGACTGGCGCTGTTGGGTTACGGCATGGGCGCGCTGAGCAAACCGCTTTTTGCGCTGGCGTCATCCTCTGGCGTGGTCTTTGGCGCACGCATGATTGACCGCGTCGGCAAAGGCATCCGTGGCGCCCCCCGCGATGCGCTGGTCGCCGATGTGACACCACCAGACATTCGCGGTGCGGCTTTTGGTCTGCGCCAGTCGCTGGATACCCTTGGAGCGTTTCTCGGCCCGTTGCTGGCCGTTGGCCTGATGCTGCTCTGGAACAATGACTTCCAGGCCATCTTCTGGGTCACCGTCGTCCCTGGCGCGCTGGCCATCGTGCTGCTCTATTTTGGCCTTGAAGAACCGAAATCGCCGGTGGTCAAAAAACGCACGAACCCGCTCACCCGCGAAAATCTGAAGAAGCTGAGCAACGCTTACTGGTGGGTGGTCGCTCTCGGTTCTGTCTTTACCCTCGCCCGTTTTAGCGAAGCGTTTCTGGTTTTGCGTGCCCAGCAAATGGATATTCCCCTGTTTGCTATTCCACTGGTCATGGTAGCCATGAACCTGGTGTACAGCCTGACAGCCTATCCTTTCGGTAAGCTGTCCGATGGCATGAGTCATAGCAAAATGCTGCAGGCCGGCCTGCTGGTGCTGATCGCGGCAGATATCGTCCTGGCGCTGAGCAGCCACTGGAGCACGTTACTGTTTGGTGTTGCCTTGTGGGGCATCCACATGGGCATGACCCAGGGGCTGCTGGCAGCGATGATAGCCCATACCGCTCCTGCGGAACTGCGCGGTACGGCATTCGGCATGTTCAACCTGATGAGCGGTATCGCCCTGCTGCTCGCCAGCGTCGGGGCAGGCGTCTTGTGGGAAACACTCGGCGCCGCCTCCACGTTCTATGCGGGTGCCATCATCTGTGTGATAACGCTGCTGGGCATGCGCTTTTCACCGACACCCTATCGGCAATACTAAAAATGGCCCCGGACGACCGGATACCGTCACCCCAAAGTGAGGTTGTCCGGGGCGCTATTCCTACTTTTGCCCGTAATAAGCATTGGGGCCATGCTTACGCATAAAGTGTTTGTGCATGAGGTAGTCATCAATCGGCTTTAGTGCTGGATTAATGCCCCGGGCTATCCAGGCCATTCGTGCAACCTCTTCCAACACTACCGCATTGTGCACCGCATCTGCCGCATCCTTTCCCCAGGCAAACGGGCCATGCTGATAGACCACAATCCCCGGCGTATGCAGCGGATTATTGTCATCCAGCGTTTCAATGATCACCTTGCCCGTATTACGTTCGTACTCACCCTCGACCTCCTGTTTCGTCAGGCCACGCGTACAGGGAATATCGCCAAAGAAGTAATCAGCATGGGTCGTGCCCATTGCCGGGATCGACAACCCTGCCTGCGCCCAGGCGGTGGCATGGGTAGAGTGGGTGTGTACGACACCACCCAGCTCAGCGTAGCGCTGATAGAGCGCCAGATGGGTCGCCGTGTCCGAAGAGGGACGATACCGCCCTTCTACTACGTTTCCCTCAAGATCAACCACCACCATGTCATCGACTGTCATAACCTCATAGGCTATTCCACTCGGCTTGATCACGATGACGCCGCGCTCCCTGTCGATCGCACTGACATTACCCCAGGTAAAGGTCACCAGCCCGAAACGTGGCAGATCCCTATTCGCTTCAAACACCTGCTGTTTAAGCGTCTGCATCAGGCTGCTTCCTCAAGACCCGCACATGACATCTGCGCTTTGACCCAGTCCCGGGCCTTTACCACTTCCTCTGCCGGGTTGTCAGCCGTTTCGCTCCACATCTCAATCAGATAGGGGCCGCTATAACCACTTTCCTTCAGCGTTCGGAAGCAACGTTCGAAATCCACCACACCGGTGCCAAAAGGCACGTTTTTGAAGATGCCTGGGCGCGTATCTTTTACATGCACAGCGACGATGTGACCAATACCCGCCTGCAGCTCCATCTGTACGTCGTTGTCCCACGCAGAAAGATTGCCGATATCCGGATAAAGCTGGAACCACGGGTTGTTCAGATAATGCGCATAACCCAGCGCTTTACTGATCGAGTTCATCAAGGGATAGTCCATAATTTCCATCGCCAGCGTGACCTGCGCCCGACTGGCCATATCGACGCTTTCTTTTAGCCCTTCACGAAAACGACGCCGGGTTGTGTCGTTCGCCTGCTGGTAGTAAACGTCGTAACCGGCCAACTGAATCACACGAATACCGGTGTCCTGAGCAAACTGGATAGCTTTACGCATTATCGTCAGGCCTTCGGCGCGGACGGTGTCATCCTCGCTCCCCAACGGAAAGCGGCGATGAGCACTGAGGCACATTGAAGGCACTCTGACCCCGGTTTCTGCCACTGCACTCACCAGTGCCAGCCGCTGTTCAGCGCTCCAGTCCAGGCGGGCTAACCGCGCATCCGTCTCATCTACCGACATTTCAACAAAATCAAACCCCAGCGTTTTTGCCAGCCGTAGCCTCTCTCGCCAGCACTCCCCGGCGGGGAGCGCTTTCTCGTAAATACCCAGCGGGTTCTGTTTGAGTGTCATGCGCCCTCCTTAACCCCAAAGCTGAGCGATTGAGCGTTTGAACTGGCGGGCAGCCTCTACCGGATCGGCGGCATCACGAATACTGCGTCCGGCAATAAAGACGTGGATGGGAATTCCCTGGAACAACGGTAAATCTTCCAGCGCCAGACCACCGGTAACCGTCACTTTAAAGCCCATTTCCGCCAGCTTCGTCACAGCGCTGATATCAGCCTCGCCCCATGCCACCCCTGCCGCCTGGGCATCACGGCTACGGTGATAAACCACCTGCTGAATCCCTGCGTCGCGCCATTGCTGTGCCTGTTGCCAGGTCCAGTAACCGGTCAGCTCAATCTGGACATCACCGTTAAACTCTTTCGCCACATCAAGTGCACCTTTGGCGGTATTAATATCGGCGCAACAGATAACGGTTACCCAGTCCGCATTCGCTTCAAAGCACATGCGGGAGAGGATTTTCCCCGCATCCGCAATCTTGGCATCGGCTAACACAATTTTATGCGGATAGAGCGCCTTCAGGTCGCGCACCGCGCGGACGCCTTCACCCACGCATAAAATGGTGCCGACTTCGATAATGTCCACCTCTTCAGCAATCAAACGGGTGGTTTCGTAGGCGTGGGACAGCGTCTGGTTATCCAGGGCCACCTGTAACATCGGTAAATCAGACATGCTTGTTGCTCCTTTAAACAGACGCCGCCGTGGCGCTATCAATTAAATCGAGGACATCCTGCGCCGTGCGGCAGGCTCGTAAACGGTCAAAATTAGCTTCATCCTCAAACAGGTTGACGATCTGCATGATGCCGTCTTCCTGATGGGTCCGCGCATCAACGGCCGCCAGCGTGATGAGGATATCCACCGGGTCGTTATCTTCATGGTTGAACACCAGGGGTGTTTTTAACGTCACCAGTGCGAAGCCGTTTTTCTTCACGCCTTCTTCTGGCCGGCCATGAGGCATCGCCAGCCCTGGGGCAATGACGAAATAAGGACCGAAGCGCGCAACGCCATCCAGAATGGCCTGGTAGTAACGCGGCTCAACAACACCCGCCGCTTCGAGAAGGTCTACGCCGATTTTCACCGCGTCCTGCCAGGTGCTGGCCTCAGCCTGAAGACAAATCGCATTGTTCTCCGCCAGTGAGTCACGTAATTTCATGGCGCATCCTTATTTCACATCCTGCGCAAAATGCGCGTTAATCACTTCCATCAGCTTCGGTCCAAAATCCGCCGCTGAAAGCATATTGCGAACGCCCACCACATGTTTGTTGCCAGACACTTCGATCTCACCCGCCACGTGGGTGGAGGCGATAATGATGTCAGCCCCTGAAAGTTCGCTTTTGTACTCGCCTACCGCACAGCTGTTCACCGTGTGGTTGACGCCCTGCTGCGTCAGAAACTGGTCAACTTTCATTTTCATGATCATCGAGCTACCTTGCCCACAACCACATACAGCCAGAATACGTACGGTCATTGTCAAACTCCTTCTTAAGCAGAGTGTTCTGTCAGTTGTTTTTCCGCGTCTTCTTCAGCGCGCAGCGTGCGCCCGGCGAAGAACATGTAGATCAGCGCAATCACGATAATCACGCCCATAAACCACAGGCCCAGGGTCATCCCTTGCATCATCGGTGGTGCCAGAATTGACCAGTCAGCCATGCCCATCCAGGCGCTCATGCCAGTGAGTTTCACCGCCCAGACGCAGCCGAAAATTTCAATCATGCCCATGACCAGGCAAATTTTGAGCGCCGCGCGCCAGCCACCAAAGTGGTTGGCGAAGACGCCGATGGTGGCGTTGGAGAAGAACATTGGGATGAAGCCGGGAATGATCAGAATGGACGAGCCGCAGGCGATCAAAATGCCAACCGCAATCAGCTGGCCAATGGTCCCCCACATAAAGCCCCAGACCACGGCGTTTGGCGCAAAGCTATAAATGGCCGCGCAATCGATCGCCAGTACGGCACCCGGAATCAGACGCTGTGAAATGCCGTTGAACGCTTCTGACAGTTCGGCGACGAACATGCGCACGCCCTGAACGATGATGAAAATCGCCACCGCGAACTGGAAGCCGGTTTGCAGGATATAGACCGTCCAGTGCACTTTCCCGGCCATCGTCTGAACGGTATCGATACCAAACGAGAGCAGGATCGCCCCGAAGAAGACAGTCATCACAATCGCGGTGGAGACAATGTTGTCATGGAAGATATTTAGCCAGCCTGGCAGTTTCAGATCTTCCACGCTCTCCTCTTTTTTGCCCAGGTAAGGAGCAAGTTTGTAGGCTATCCAGGAGGCAAATTGCTGTTGATGACCGATGGAGAATCCGCAGTTGTCCGTTACGGCCTGGGTCGGTTTGTACATCATATTGGAGGTGATTCCCCAATAGAGCGACACCAGGACGGCGGAGCAGATAATGGTGGTCCACATGGGGTAGCCAAGTATAAAGAAAAACACCGCAATCAACCCAGCCTGCTGAAACATGATGTGCCCGGTCAGCATGATGGTGCGTATGCCCGTTACCCGCCGGAGTAAGACATAGGCAATGTTCAGCGCCAGCGCGAGCAGCACGGCATAACCGACCCAGCTGTAAGCATCCCCCATACGTTCGATGGTGGCCATCATCGAGGCATAGGTGTCTGAAATAGCACCATTAATGCCATAGACCTCAGACATTTTAGCAACGACGGGCTTGAAGGTACTGGTCAGGATCCCCGACCCCGCCTGCAATAGCATGAAACCAATAATGGTTTTGATGGTGCCTTTAACAATGACGCTGACACTTTTTCTTAGCAGGATGTAGCCAATACAGGTCACGATGCCCAACAGCAGCGGGGCATTGGTCATAACCTGATTAAAAAAAATGGTGAAGACGTTGTAGAGGATCTCCATAACTTGCTCCAGTCAAAAAGGTGCTTCATCTCACCGACGCAGCACAAGGTGTAAATTCACTCTATCAATCAAAAACAATCACAAAAAGATTGGTTTTGATTATTTGTGATGAATCACGCAAATTATTTGCTCAGCCATGAAACGCCTCCACACCCTCTTCGAGTTATTCCGTAAAAAGCATTTATATTCAAACGAATAAATAAAAAACCCTTTAGTAACCATGACAGGAGCGCATACTTAAAGGCCAGGATGACCTTTTATTTAATCTAGTCACCCCTCTTGCAGCCATGAAAAAACTGTGAAAACATAAATCATAAGTTGTCATTATTTGATTGTTTTTGATAAATAACGGTAAGGAGTGGCGCGATGAGTAAAATTGAAACCATCACCCGTGAATCATGGATCCTGAGCACGTTCCCTGAATGGGGCAGTTGGCTGAATGAAGAGATTGAGCAGGAAAACGTTGCACCGGGCACATTTTCCATGTGGTGGCTCGGCTGTACGGGCATTTGGTTGAAATCCGAAGGGGGGGCAAATGTTTGTGTCGACTTCTGGTGCGGTACGGGTAAGCAGAGTCACGGTAACCCGCTAATGAAAAAAGGCCACCAGATGATGCGCATGGCCGGGGTGGAAAAACTACAGCCTAACCTGCGTACCACGCCGTTTGTGCTGGATCCCTTTGCCATCCGCCAGGTGGATGCGATCCTCGCTACCCACGATCACAACGATCATATTGATGTCAATGTGGCCGCTGCGGTCATGAAAAACTGCGCCGACGATGTTCCTTTCATTGGTCCACAAACCTGCGTCGATTTATGGGTAGGCTGGGGTGTGCCAAAGTCGCGTTGTATCGTGGTCAAACCCGGTGATGTCGTACGTATCAAAGATATTGAAATTCATGCGCTTGATGCATTCGATCGCACGGCCCTGATCACCCTGCCCGTCGAGCAAAAGGCGGCAGGTGTTCTGCCAGACGGCATGGACCAGCGTGCAGTGAACTACGTCTTTAAAACTCCCGCTGGAACGCTTTATCACAGTGGAGATTCCCACTACTCCAACTATTACGCCAAACACGGCAATGAATATCACATTGATGTGGCTTTAGGCTCTTACGGTGAGAACCCACGCGGCATCACCGATAAAATGACCAGTGCCGATATGCTGCGCATGGCCGAGGCCCTCAATACCAAAGTGGTTATTCCTATCCATCATGACATCTGGTCAAACTTTCAGGCTGATCCGCAGGAAATCCGCGTGTTATGGGAGATGAAAAAAGATCGCCTGAAATATGGCTTCAAGCCCTTTATCTGGCAGGTCGGCGGTAAATTCACCTGGCCGCTGGATAAAGATAATTTTGAATACCATTACCCTCGCGGCTTCGATGACTGCTTTACCCACGAGCCCGATCTTCCGTTTAAATCTTTCCTTTAATCGTCAGGGCGGTTGCGGCACAGCACCCGCCCTTTTTACTGGCATGCAGTACGAATCTTTAGTAATTTCAGGCTATTTCAAATATCATCTTTTCACATCATTTCTTATCGGAATAGCTCATGACGGAAGCGCAAAGACATCAAATATTGCTGGATAAACTGGCGCAGGCGGGCTTTATTACGGTTGAACAAGTTATCGCAAGTCTGGGCGTTTCCCCGGCGACCGCGCGTCGGGATATCAACAAGCTTGATGAAATCGGCAAGCTCAAAAAAGTACGTAACGGTGCCGAGGCAATCAGCCAGCAGCGCGCGCGCTGGTCCCCTATGAACATCCATGAAGCTGTGCATCATGATGAAAAAGTGCGGATTGCCAGGGCCGCCTCGCAACTGGTTAACGCCGGAGAGAGCGTGGTGATTAACTGCGGTTCGACAGCGTTTCTGCTGGGACGTGAGATGTGCGGTAAACCGGTGCAGATCATCACCAATTACCTGCCGCTCGCCAATTACCTGATTGAGCAAGAACACGACAGCGTGGTGATCATGGGCGGGCAGTATAATAAAAGCCAGTCGATTACCCTGGGCCCGCAGAGTAGTGAAAACAGTCTCTATGCCGGTCACTGGATGTTCACCAGTGGCAAAGGGCTGACCGCCGAAGGGCTGTACAAGACCGATATGCTCACCGCGATGGCCGAGCAGAAGATGCTTAACATGGTGGGAAAACTGGTCGTGCTGGTCGACAGCAGTAAAGTGGGCGAACGTGCGGGCATGCTGTTCAGTAGCGCCGATCTAATCGACATGGTCATTACCGGCAAACAAGCTAACCCGGAGATCCTCAAAAAGCTTGAGGATCAAGGCGTCAAAGTGCTTCGGGTGTAATCAAAGCGTCCGGGTGAAGAAGGCGACGGCGGCATCCAGCGCCGTGGGTGTAATGCGGTGCTTCACGCCGGGCTCTTGTAAATATGTCAGTTGGCTATCCAGCCCCTCTCCTGCCAGCGCCTGCTGTAAGCGTACGGTTTCGGCAGCGGGCACCACATCATCATCTTTTCCGTGCCATAACAGAAGTGGTCGGTTTCCCAACTGCGGCAAATGCGTTGTGGCATCCCATTGTGCCAGGGGCGCAATAAGTGCGTTGAAATCCGTCTCCTGAGCGGGTTGAGTAGGGTCAAGCGGTGGGAAAAGCCTTCGCGAAAGCGTGGAAAAATAGCCGGAACCCATCAGACAAGCCACGCTACGCACCTCCGGGAACTGGGTCATGATACCGAGCGCGGTCATTCCGCCCATTGATGCGCCCCCCACGGCCAGCCGATCACCTTCCACTAAATCAGCCTGATAAAGCGCATCCCGTAGTGCGGGAAACTCCGCAAAATTGCCCTGTAAGATTTGCCAGAACTGCTGCAACCTGCCGGTTTCATCATGGTTAAAGCGAGCGCCATGCAGGGGGGCATCCGGCATAATCACCCGAAATCCGGCCTGCGCCAGCGCCACGGCAAAGTAGCTGTAAACCAGCTTTGATGACAAAAAGCCGTGGTAAAAAATAATCGTGGGCAGCGGCTGCGCCGCCTTTCCTTGCGGGAAAGCATGGAGCGTTTCAATACCTGCAAAATGCCGTAGATCAAGTTCAATCATTTGCGCCTCCGTGTTCTATAGTGCTGGTATGCCACCCCGCAACGTCAGGTGCAAGTCAGAGTTTTCATATCAACCTTAAACATTGAGATATAGATTACGCTTTCACGGAATTTTCATTCGAAAATAACGGCAGGGATAACAATTCGGGAACATTCCCCTGAGCGGAAATTAACGAGGAACTACACTATGGCAATCAGGAGACATGAAAAAATGATGCGCAGTTTCAGCGCTATTCTGCTGGCGTTCGTTTTAAGTAGCTGTAGCGCACTGGAAGGTAAGCCGCAGGCGGCCCCTCCGGTAAGCGATCATCCTCAGGAAATTAGTCGTAATCAGACGCAAAGCCTGCAGGAGATGGGTGCCGTAAGCGTGACCGTGCTGGGTTCGCCGATGGATGTTGAAGAGGCCATTAAGGTAAAAGCGACCCAGGCCAGGGCGGATTACTACGTCATTTTAATGATGGATGACACGATTCTCCCGGGACGCTGGTACGCCCGCGCCCTACTGTATCGCCAGTAAAAACGCATTGTTTAAGGAAGATTTACACTGATTTTCATCCGTTTATGTTCGCCTGTGCACAATGGACTGTATGGATTCTCTCGCGACGGAATGCCCTGTCATCGATCGGGGTAACGTGAAATGGAGCTGATATGAAACGATCTCTTGCCTTAACCTCACTGCTGCTTTCAGTGGGTATGATAAGCACAACCGCGCAGTCGGCAGAGTTCGCGAGCGCTGATTGCGTCACTGGGCTGAATGAAATTGGCCTGATTTCTGTCAACAATATTTCCGGAAGTCCACAAGACGTCGAACGCGTTATCGCGTTGAAAGCCGATGAACAGGGTGCGTCCTGGTATCGCATCATTCAAATGCAGGAAGAACAGCGAGCAGACAACTGGCGGGTGCAGGCCATCATTTATGCCTGACAGGCCGTATACCATGAAAAGCCACGTCAAATGCGTGGCTTTTTTGTTTTGATCCTTTGTTAACAATGAGTTACTACAAAGATATATTTGTGTAATATTTAGTTACATTGACAAATTAAATGTTATCGAATTATTGCCGTTGAAGGTGCTGACCTTTTTTTCAGCGGATATTTTATGAGCACCTTTTTTAGTCGCATTGGACTCGGCACCAAACTTTCCCTTCTTACGGGCACCAGTGTAGCCGTGCTCTTTTTGGTATTTACCTTCCTGTTAAGCAATAAAGCCAGTCAACAGCTGGAAAACCTGGCGCTCGAAGACCTCCACAATCAGTCCACCGGCGTTCAGGATATGGTGGAGATGTTTAACAACAGCCTGAGCGAAGAGGTGGAAAGTTATACCCGCCTGTTCACCAGTTTTCTGCCTCAGCCAGTGACCATCGATCAATCGCAACGCCGTGAAATTAACGGTATCAGCGTACCCTTGCTGAAAGGAGGCGATAGCGACCTGCACGAAAACAACGCCACCGTTGATGATTTTCTGACTCGCACCGGCGCGATTGCCACCCTGTTTGTACGCAGTGGCGACGATTTTGTCAGGGTGGCCACCTCGTTACGTAAAGAGAATGGCGATCGCGCCATAGGCACGAAACTGGACAAAGCCAGCCCGGCTTTTGCTCCTGTCCTGAAAGGCGAAGTGTATCGGGGTCTGGCCCTGTTATTCGGCAAGCGCTACATCACACAATACCAGCCAGTTAAGGATACCCAGGGTAACACCATTGCTATTTTGTTTGTCGGCGTGGACATCACCCACTCGTGGGAGGTCATGCGCAGTAAGATCCTCGGACGCCAGCTGGGTGAAAGTGGTCATTTCTTCGTACTGGATCGCAATCGCGGCAAAAACTACGGTAATTACCTGTTCCACCCCAGTGAGGAGGGTAAACGTCCACAGTGGGATGAACAGGAACTCGAAACCCTGCTGCAAAAGACGACCGGTACACTGGAACAGCAGCGTCCTGATGGACGCCAGCGTATGCTCTCCTGGATAACCGTACCTGGCTGGAACTGGACGGTGGTGGGCGAAGTCGATAAAGCGGTATTGCTTAATGATGTTAACAGCCTACGCAACCAGTTCCTGATAGCCGGGCTGGTGCTCTCTTTGCTATTTGCAGCGCTGTTTGTGGTGATTGTTCGCCGCTGGCTTACCCGTCCGCTGCGTGATGCCATTGGTCTCGCCAGCCGTTATGCATCAGGAGATTTGCGGGCCAGCCTGGAGGTCAAACGCCAGGATGAAGTGGGGCAACTCATTGATGCAATTAACGGAATCGGAAAGGGCCTGCACGCCATCGTGTTACAAGTGCGTGAATCCGCCAGCGACATTCATCTCGGCACCAATCAGCTTGCCGCCGACAGCAGTGAAATCAGTGAGCAGATCAACAAGCAGGCCAGCAGCGTTGAGGAAACCTCAGCCAGCATGGAGCAGCTCGCGGCCACCGTGCAGCAAAATGCGGCCAACATGGAAGAGATGCAGTCACTGGTCAATGAAACCTGTCAGGAAGTACAAAAGGGGGGAACGACTGTCGGAGAGGCCGTGACCACCATGGACGCGATCCGTACCGCCTCACAGCGCATTGCCGATATCACACATGTGATTGAATCCATTTCCTTCCAGACCAATATCCTGGCGCTGAACGCAGCAGTGGAAGCCGCGCGTGCCGGGGAACACGGTAAGGGCTTTGCGGTCGTGGCTCAGGAAGTACGCGCGCTGGCCGCGCGCAGCGCCAACGCGGTAAAAGAGATCGACGAACTGACCAGTGATACGCTGAAAAAAGTCCGTGAGGGCCACACGTTATCTGACAACACGCGCCAGGCGATGGAATCCATCACCGCGCATATGAACCATATTAATCAACTGGTTAATGAGATCAATAACGCCTCTCACGAGCAATCGGCAGGCATTAGTCAGGTTAATATCGCCATGACACACATTGGTGAGGCAACGCACATCAACGCCGGACGGGTTTCGCGCAGTGAGCAAACCGCTGGCACCCTGCGCGAAAAAGGGGCGCACCTGACCGAGGTGGTGCGCCTGTTTAGCCTGAAGACAGATTAACCCGCACCACCCGTGGCACGCAGCAGCAGGTCATTTTGTACCTGCTGACCCACCACTGAAGCGCCACGCATATCCAGCATCATCCGGCACCAGGCCTGCGCCATCGTCGGGGGCGCAAATTGCAGCATCTGCGCCCCCGTCGCTAACAGATAGAGCTGCTGCGTTATTTCTCGCCCTTGTGCTTCCTGCGGTTTACGCAACTGCTGCTGTAACTGCCGCCAGGCCCGATCGAAATGTCGGTCCTGGCCTTTTACTGCCCCAAACGCATCATGCAACAGTTCGTTGATACCCTGCTGTTTGGTCAGCACGCGCAAGGCGTCGAGACACATGATATTGCCGGAGCCTTCCCAAATGCTGTTGACGGGCATTTCCCGGTAAAGCCGGGGAAGCTCGCTCTCCTCGCAATAGCCAATGCCGCCGAGCACTTCCATCGCCTCAGCCACAAACGGCATACCCGCCTTGCAGACCGCAAATTTCGCCACCGGCGTAAACAGCCGAGCCCAGAGCGCCTCTTCCGGTGTTGCACGCGCATCCCAGGCACGCGCAAGACGAAATAAAAACGCCGTCTGCCCTTCCAGTTGTAGCGCCATCCGACTGAGCACGTCGCGCATCATCGGTTGATCGACGAGGTTTTTGCCAAAGACCTGGCGTTGATGAGCATGATACAGGGCCACTGAAAATGCCCGACGCATTAACCCATGGCTCCCCAGCGCGCAGTCAAAACGGGTCAGGCCGCCCATTTTGAGGATTTGACGCACGCCGTTCCCTTCGTCTCCTAATAGCCAGCCGCTGGCATCAAAGAACTCCGCTTCGCTACTGGCATTTGAACGGTTACCCAGTTTATCTTTCAGGCGTTCCAGCCGCACAGCGTTGCGCTGCCCGTCAGGCAAGAAACGCGGCACAAAGAAGCAGGAAAGCCCGCCCTCTGCCTGGGCGAGCACCAGATGCGCATCGCTCTGTGGCACTGAGAAAAACCATTTATGCCCCACCAGCCGATAGCTGTCGCCGCTGCGTTCTGCACGAGTGGTATTGCTGAGTACGTCCGATCCCCCCTGCTTTTCCGTCATTCCCATGCCAATCAGCAGACCGCGCTTTTGGTTGCCAGGGGCAAGATGCGGATCGTAACGGTCGCTCATCAGGGGTTTCAGCCAGTCCCGGAAAGGCGTTGGCAGCGCCTGTTGCAGCAGGGGGGTCGCGGCAAACGTCATGGTGACGGGGCATAACGAACCGGCTTCCACCTGCGCGTGGAGTACAAACCGGGCCGCGCGTGCAACAAATGCGCCGCTGCGCGCCTCCTCTTCCCAGGGAAGATTGTGCACCCGATTGGCGCATAACCCTTGCATCAGTAAATGCCAGGCCGGATGAAAGCGCACATCATCAAGCCGTGCCCCCGTCGGGTCATAGCGCAGTAATTCGGGAGGATTAACGTTCGCCAGCCTGCCAAGCTCCAGCGATTCGGCGGTGCCCAGTTGCTGACCAATGCTCGCCAGTAAATCGGCATCCCAGGCGGCGCCTTCGCGGATGACGGCGTCATATAAGGCACGATCGGACAGGAAAAGATTGCTGTTATTCAGGGGGATGGGTTGATTGAAAACGGTATGCGTTTGCCAGTGCATCTGTTTGCCCTCCATCAATGGCAGTGAGGGTAAGTATGGTCAGATGAGTAGCGTTCCGCCCGCGATGACGGTCACAAAACGGTGTGTATGGGCGCTTTCTGTTTGCGTTACCCGCACTTAGCAGCGAGGCTTAAGTTCATGAAACCAGGAACGGTGATGCCCATGACAACGACACTCGCGCAAAGAAGAGCACTGGTCGCAGGCTCTATCGGTAATTTTATTGAATGGTACGAATTTGCTGTCTATGGCTTTCTGGCCACGGTAATAGCGAAAAACTTCTTCACCCTCGAAGGGGAATCCGCCATTACCAGCCTCATTCTTACCTATGCGGCGTTTGCAGTGGCGTTTTTCTTTCGCCCGTTAGGTGCGGTGGTATTTGGCCGCATGGGCGACAGGATAGGTCGTAAACCGACGCTGATTATTGTCCTCGTAATGATGACGCTAGCCACGGCGGCCATTGGCCTGGTGCCGGTGTATGCGAGTATAGGCGTTGCCGCGCCGCTGCTTATTACCATTCTGCGCATTCTGCAGGGGCTGTTCGCCGGTGGAGAATACGGGGGTGCCGTCTCGCTGATGACCGAGTTTGCCCCAAAGGGTAAGCGTGGATTGTACGGTGCATGGCAGTCATTAACCGTCGCTCTCGGCCTGCTGGCAGGCGCAGGTGTGGTGGCGCTCCTGTCGGTCCTGCTCTCCCCGGAAGCCCTCCACGATTGGGGCTGGCGCATTCCATTTTTCCTCGCGATTCCAATGGGCGCCGTTGCGCTCTGGCTTCGTGTTCATATGGAAGAAACGCCCAGCTTTGTACGTCAGCAAACCCAGGCCGCGCCTCCTCAGGCTGCCAGTTTCGCCAGTACGTTGAAAGCCATCATCACCGGCATTGGCCGCCTGATGGTCTGGTCCGCAGCGGGTTATACCTACCTGGTAATTATGCCGACCTACCTTCAGTCGGCACTGCACACCGGCTTTAACCAGGCATTGCTGATTGCGGTGATTTCTAATGCCGGGTTCGCCCTGACGATTATCCCCTCCGGCATGCTCAGTGATCGGATAGGTCGACGCACCGTGATGGTCACCGCCGCAGTGCTGTTACTCATCCTGGCGCTGCCGCTGCTGAAAGTTTTGCAGGCGGAATCAAGCACGATATTTATCAAGGCGGTGGTGGTGTTTATCGCTGGTGGGCTGGTAGGCATGCTGGCAGGGCCTGGGCCCGCCATGCTGGCGGAGATGTTCCCGACCAGGGTGCGTTACACCGGTCTGGGGCTGGCCTATTCACTGTCGAATGCGATTTTCTCAGGCTGTGCGGGGTTGATCATTACCGGACTGATTAAGCAGACGGGGAATCTGGATATTCCGGCATATTACGTGATGGCGACGGCGGTGGTCAGCGTGATTGCGCTGATTACGCTCAGGAAGGACGACCATCAGCGTTCACTGGAGGAGTAGTGCGGTCTGATGCCCTCACCCCGACCCTCTCCCACGGGGAGAGGG
>DFPL01000334.1 GCA_002377245.1 Enterobacteriaceae bacterium UBA3516 | reverse complement strand
CCAATCACGCCGTTACCGCAGCCGAGATCCACCATTTCGCCCTCAACATTAGAAGGCAGATGTTTCAGGAACAGGCGTGCGCCAATGTCCAGGCCGCTGCGGGAGAAGACGTTCGCGTGGTTATGGATAGTCCAGTCGGTGCCTTCCAGTTTCCAGTCGTATGTCTCAGGTACCTCAGCCACTTCCGGGCCTGTAAAGGTACAGTTGATCAGACGCGCCTTTTTCCACGCCAGCGTGGTGGTGGTCGGCCCGAGGATCTTCTCAAACAATGCGATGGTCGAGTTGTGAATATCGCGGGTTTTAGCCCCGGCAATAATTTGGGTTTCCGGCGTCACGACACGACGCAGCGCATGCAACTGCTGTTCCAGCAGCGCAAGCTGTTTCGGGATCTTAATCAGAACACGCGCAGGGGAAGCCGGCAACTCGCTAAGGCAGTCCATAAAGACGACGGCATCTTCATCCAGACCATTCAGGTTCAGGTTGTGAATCGTGGCCTGTTCAGCGATAAAGGAGTCGGTAACGCTAACCGGTCGACAGTCTGCCAGTGCGCAGGCAAGTGCGCCAAAGCTGTCATTGAAAATGAGCGTGACGCCCTCGGCATCGTTTAACTGATGCAATAAATACTCATCTGCCGCGTCCCACGCCTGTAATGACGCTTCTTCGGCATTAGGTGGAAAACGCTCTAATGCAAATGACTGTCCGATTAACTCAACCTGGCCCATCGCCCCTCCGGAATGCTAGAATTCGCGCGTTTTATCGCTTAATTATCCGGAGAAGTAAACCCCTGACTATGACAACGCTGACTTATTTACAGGGCTATCCCGAATCACTGCTGACCCAGGTCCAGACGCTGATTACGCAGAACCGGCTTGGCGAGGTGATACAGACACGGTATCCGGACACGCATAGTATCACCACCGACAAATCCCTGTACCAGTACACCCAGGATTTCAAAAACCAGTTTTTGCGTAATGCACCGCAAATCAACAAGGTCGCCTACGACAGTAAAATCCACGTACTGAAAAACGCGCTCGGCCTGCACACCGCGGTCTCCCGCGTACAGGGCGGTAAGCTAAAAGCGAAAGCGGAAATCCGCGTCGCCACCGTGTTTCGTCAGGCACCTGAGGCATTTTTGCGAATGATTGTGGTGCATGAGCTGGCGCACCTGAAAGAGAAAGATCACAACAAAGCGTTCTATCAGTTGTGCTGCCATATGGAGCCGCACTATCACCAACTGGAGTTTGATATGCGTCTTTGGCTTATTTGCAAAGAGGAAGGTTGGCTCTAAATTCTCTTCTCTCTCCCCTTCTCTTCTCGCTTTGTTTACTTTTTTGAATCCTATGATTCAACTTTTGAATTGGACGCAATGCGCCCGTAAAACCATCATAGGGTCATATTTCTACGGATGACGTGGAAGTATTCTCGAAGCATTTAGATGATGGGTTTATTTCCGCTTTTGCACTCGGGCAATGCTATGTCAGCAAAAAAGGAAATAACCCTTTACTCACCCTGTATCCCTGGTGGGATACAGGGTTTTTTTACCTGTTTGCAGGTGAATCAGAGAGACGCTTTCAGACGCGCAACGGCTTCTTTGAGGTTTTCTTCCGTGACTGAAACGTAGGACATACGCAGCGTAGACGAGTCTGGATTGTCCGCATAGAAGAACTCCCCCGGCACATAAACGACGCCTTTTGCCAGCGTTTCCTTCAGCCAGTCGGTGGTGTTCTTCTCATATTTGAACTTCGCCCACAGGAACATGCCGCCCTGCGGACGGTGGAAGGTCAGATGCTCCCCCAGCTCGGATTCAATCAATCCGCATAAGGTGTCGCACTTCTCTTTATAGGAGGCACGGATCATGTTGAGCTGTGCAGGCAGGCGGCCCGTTTGCAGGTAGTGATAGGTCAGCGACTGAGAAAGTGAACTGGTGTGCAAATCGGTGGCCTGTTTCAGGGTCACAATCTGGCGCTTGATCCACTCTGGCGCAATGACCCAACCGACACGGGCACCCGGTGCCAGAATTTTAGAGAAGGTGGAGGTGTAGATAACGTTTTCGCTGTTATCAATCTCTTTCGCCCAGGCGGTCAGCGGCTTGAACTGCTTATTGGTGAAGTTGATTTCGCTGTAGGGGTCATCTTCGATAATGACGAAATTGTAGCGTTTTGACAGCGCCACCAGCTGCTTACGGCGCTCGTCAGACAAGGTCACGCCGCCAGGATTGCCAAAGGTCGGCACGACGTAAACGGCTTTGATGGGAGTGCTTTTAACTAACTCTTCCAGCTCATCCACCTTCATCCCTTCGCCGTCGGTGCCAACAGACGCCAGACGCGCTTCCGCCAGTTGGAAGACCTGCAGTGCAGCCAGATAGGTTGGTCGCTCGACCACGATGACATCGCCTGGGTTAATCAGCACACGGGCCAGCATATCTAAAGACTGCTGAGAGCCGGAGGTAATGACCACCTCATCAATCGTGCAGGAGATTTGACGTTGGGCAGAGAGCTGGCAGATAGCGTCACGCAGCTCAGGGCTGCCTTCGCTCAGACCATACTGGAAAGCCTCTTTCCAGGACGCTGACAGGACCTTGTCCATCGCCATTTGCAAACCTTCGCGATCGAACAGATCGGGATTCGGAATGCCTCCACCGAGAGAGATAACCCCTGGCATTTTGCTGTGCTTTAATAATTCCCTGATTGCAGAGGATTGTACGTTTTTAACTTTTGCGGAAATTCTCTCGTCTGACATTACCTTACCCTTTATCTGCTGCCGTTCACTCTTATTATGTGGCGATAGTTTTAGTGCTAACCATTTCCGTTATACAACAATCCTAAGGGGGCGTAAACGGAGCCCTCCGGCTCGCCTGGCATCACTGTTTATTCTAAAAAATGGATAGTAAATAGGGATTAAAACTGATTTTTTGTTTATTTTTTGCCATTCCCGGCATCTTCATCGAACAATATCAGGATTTACTCCGGCGGGCTGGAGCAATCAGCGACAGCAACGGCAGGTTACCAAAATGTGCCGCATAACCCTGCATGAGGAAAATGACCTTTGCTTCACCACATTTTCAGCGTCGTGCTCTCAAGGATGCTCGAAAAGATATCCAGCATCTCTTCACGCTCTGGCAGGTCTCTGGCGTGACCACTGTGATACTGGATGAGCCAGTAGATGATCATGCTAAAAATACGCCGGGTCTTGAGCGCAGGGGTTGAAATGGCATCTGCCACACCCGGAGCCAGCCGGTTGGTAAGCTGCGGCAATATGCCGGTCAGGCACTCCATGGAAGAATCCAGCACCCGCGCATAGTGTTGCTTAAAGCAGCCGGATTGCGACTGTTTCATATAGCGGTAAAAAAGCTCGGCCTGCTCCAGTGCTTTATGTTCTGCAAACCAGGCAAGGGTCAGCCGTTCAAGCGTCTCCATGGTGTTATCCAACTCCTGATAAATGATTGCTTGATACATACAGGGCCTCAATGATTGTCATCGTCATGCTCAATGCAGAAGAGATCGCACACGTCGCACCTGAGCATGTATCATGGATATCGCAACACTATGATAGATCATGCTACATTGTGCAATATTACGTTCACTTGAGGATCAGATGTGATTGATTATGATGCTTTGCCCGAACAGCGACAGTCTCTTATCCACCAGATACTGACGGAAACCGGCAGAGTGATCGGTGCGGACATTGCCCGCAAGCTGGGGGTGTCTGAGCATACGATCCGCCGTGATCTGCAGGAGCTGGCACGCCAGGGGCTGTGCAAGAAAGTGTATGGTGGTGCGGTCAGCCAGTTTAAACAGTCCGCCAGCTTCGAAACCCGCATGGCGCAGAACGTGCCGGAAAAATCACAGGTTGCCAGAAAGTGTGCCGAACTCATCAGGCCGGGCGCCTGTGTCTTTATTGATGCGGGCTCTACCTATGTGGCGATGGTCGAATCTCTCCCTGCCGATCTGGAACTGACCATTGTCACCAACTCGCCGCAAATCGCCTCGGTGCTAAGCGGGCGCAGTAATATCGAGCTGATTTTACTCGGCGGCAAAGTGAACGCCCAAACCGGTAGCACGCTGGGCTCAGAACCGGTCAATCAAATTCGCGGCATGATGTTTGATCAAACGTTTATTGGCGTCTGCGGGCTGGATCCCCAGGTTGGAATGAGCGCGGTCTATTACGAAGATGCCTGCTTTAAAAAAGACGTGCTGGCGCAAAGTAATGAGGTGATTGCCGCCGTTACCGCCGACAAAGTGTCGCAGGTCGCACGCTACAAGGTCGTCCCCTGTGAGGAGATTGATATTGTCGTGGTAAGTAGCGACACCAGGATGGAGAACTTCCGCCACCTCAATATGCGCATTGAAGTAGCGCAAGCGTAATGCTCGGTGTTGCGCGGTTGAGGGAAGTGAGCATAATGTCGCACCAGCGCGCACACCTTCCATCCCCCTCTCCCTCTGGGAAGAGAATCCCCACAAAAAAATGC
>DFPL01000333.1:11924-15213 GCA_002377245.1 Enterobacteriaceae bacterium UBA3516 | reverse complement strand
CGAGCCCAGTAATCCTGTAAGGTCAGGATCAGGCCCTGAAAGGTCCTGGTATCAAACTTTTGCATATTATTTCGTGCTGGATACGTGTGGATTTAAGGAAGGGGTCAGTATACCCGCTGAGTGCAAGATATACAGTATGAAACAGGTCTGTTTAGGGAAAATTGAACATCTAGCGCATGGAAAGGTGTAAAAACTGCCCTTCCGGGTCAAAAGCGCAGACAAAACGCTCCTTCAGTGGGGTAAAGCCGCGCATTTCATAGCTACTCTGGAACTGTTCAAACCCCGTAACCGCAATCTTCTGTCTGTCGGTATTGTAGCGATACGCCGCATTCTGCCGGCACAGTTGTTCCATTTCCAGAGAGAGTGACGGGCTGGCTTTCGCTTTCTGCGCCTTCTGCATCGGTTCAGGGTGCTGGCCACTGCAACCCGCCACAACCAGGAATAACGTAGCCGTCAAAACTTTGAAAATCATTTTTTCACCGTCAGGCTAACCTGCTGTTATTTTTAGTGGGGATGCATTTGAATAGCGGATTTTGCAAAGCCAGAGCCTGCTCTACAAGCGCAGGCGGGAAAACTCAGAATTATCCAATGAGAAACGGGAATAAATCATAAGTCTGAGTCTATTTAACGGGAAAACTGAGGAACTGATGTCGGCGAAAATTGACTGGATTGAAAATCTGCGAGGGATAGCCTGTTTAATGGTGGTAATGATTCATACCACTACCTGGTACATCACCAACGCCGCGAGCGTCAGTGCGTTTAACTGGGAAGTCGCCAATCTCCTGAACTCAGCGTCGCGGGTCAGTGTACCGCTCTTTTTTATGATTTCAGGTTATCTCTTCTTCGGCGAGCGCAGCGCACAACCCCGCCATTTCTTGCGTATCGGTCTCTGTTTACTGTTCTACAGCGCTCTCGCCTTTGCCTATATTTTATTCTTCACCTCAATCAATAGCGATCTGTCGCTGAAAAACCTGCTGCAAAAACCGGTGTTCTACCATTTGTGGTTCTTCTTCGCGATTATTGTGATTTACCTGGTTTCACCGTTAATTCAGGTGAAAACCGTCGGCGGGAAAATGCTGCTGGCGCTGATGCTGGTGATTGGCGTCGTTGCTAACCCGAATACGGTCTCGCAAAAAATAGGGGGCTTCGAATGGCTGCCCATCAATCTCTATATCAATGGCGATACATTCTATTATGTGATGTATGGCCTGCTGGGTCGCGCGTTGGGAATGATGGACACCAACAAAAAGCACCTCACTGCACTTAGCGCCGTGATCTTCGTGCTGGCGGTCTGGGCCATCTCGCATGGCACCTTGCATGAGCTGAAATGGCGCGGCAATTTTGCCGACACCTGGTATCTGTACTGCGGGCCGTTGGTCTTTATTTGCGCCATCTCCCTGCTAACCCTGGTGAAAAACACGCTCAACACCCGCGTTCTGCCGGGCCTGAAAACTGTTTCACGTCACTCACTGGGCATTTACGGTTTTCATGCACTCATCATTCATGCGCTACGTACCCGGGGGGTTGAAATTCAACGTTGGCCGGTGCTCGATATTGTCTGGATATTCAGCGTGACGCTTGCAGTAAGCCTGGTGTTGTCGATGTTGTTGCAGCGCGTTGATACGCGGCGCTACGTCAGCTAGGGATGCGCTGACGTGCACGGTGCAACTGCCGTGGAGAGGAAAAGCCTGCCGCCATTGCCGCCTGCTCCACGCCTCGTCCTTGTAAGAGCCATTGTTCTGCCACCGCCAGACGCAACTTTTCGAGATAATCGCGCACGCTAATGCCCAAATGCTGCTGGAAAAGGCGTGTCAGGTGACGAGGGCTAATATGTGCCTGAGCGGCAATGTCCACCAGCGGCCACGCTTTTTGCGGCTCCGCAGTTAAAGCATCCTGTACCCGATGGATGGCAGGATGCATATGATTGCGATAGCGTAACCAGGGAGATAACTGCGGATCGTCACCGGAGCGGCGAAACCAGACCACCATCTCGCGGGCTACGGTCAGCGCCACTTCCGCACCGCACAACCGGTTAATCAGATGCAGCGCCAGATCGATGCCAGAGGTGATGCCCGCGCTGGTCCAGATACCCTGATCTTCTATAAAAATGCGATTTTCTTTCACCAGCGCAGCCGGGGCGGCGGTTTTTAATCTGCCGATAAGATTGTGGTGAGTGGTGCAATGAATACCGCTCATTAAGCCCGATTTTGCCGCCAGCAGTGCCCCCGAGCAGACGCACATGAGCTGGATCTTCTGCCGGTGGATTTCGGGTTGCAGCCGCATCAACCAGTGGCTTACCCGCGTCGCCTGAGGCGTGGCAAAGGCATTCGCGGAATCCGTCACACCGGGTAAAACCAACAAACTCCCTTCCGGTAATGTCTCCGGAAGAGGAGCAATACCCGTCATCGTGATGCCAATGGAGGTGGTGATTTCCGCGTCGGGCCCGATGTAATGCAGCCTGAAAGCCCCCTTCGCCAGCACAAAGGTCTCTGCCGGGCCGGTTAAATCCAGCGCCAGCAAGCCGGGCAACATCACAAACCAGACGTCGGTTGTCATAGGGATTCCAGAACCTCACTGACCGTTTTGATGGTGGCAAAACGGCCGTCCAGCACCGTCTCTGTGCGATGCCGAAGCGCATCGGAATCCAGCGTAATGCCTTTGTGCGTCATCGGGAAGGTTAATGTGGCTTCGCTGACAAAGGTCACTTTATAACCCAAATCGGAAGCCACCCGCGCCGTGGTTTCGCAACACTGTTCGGTGCGCATTCCGCAGATCATCACATGGTTGATATCACGCGTGCGCAGCCAGTGATCCAACCCGGTGTCGGTAAACGCATTGTGCACGTGCTTGTAAAAGGTCACCGCAGGCTGATGCGTCAAAAAGGACATCGGCGCCACAAAGCCATTTTCCGAAGAGAAAGGGCCGCCGTTGTCATTCACATGGAAAATATCCACCACCGGCACGCCATGTGACAAAGCCCCCTCAATTAGCGCGGTCATGTTCTGGCGAAACACGGGGAAATCATCCTCCTGCCAGAAATCACAATGCAGGAACGAAAGCTGGGTATCAATGTTGATGAGTGCAGTACGAGACATTTCAGGACTCCTTACGTCATGGGTGTAACACCATTGTGACAAGGAGAATCCGCATTGCTAAGACCAAAAAAGGACATCTTCAGGTGAATTACGGACGGGGGGTTTACTTCCCTCACCCCTGGGGTGAGGGAACCCCGTAATATTACGTTTTGCAGCGATGACACAGCGCAATGTGAATAAAACAGTCACCGCGA
>DFPL01000333.1:0-11745 GCA_002377245.1 Enterobacteriaceae bacterium UBA3516 | reverse complement strand
GGACTGTCCGTGCTCGCATTATTTTGTGGGGTTCCCTCACCCACTGGGTGAGGGAACCCGGATTCAGGACATCAAAGGTAAAAGCTGCTGATAAATACGGCGGAAGGTTTCACGACGCGGCTGATACGCCGCATGACGAGTCGCATCTGGCACGTGCTGCTGCTCAATGGTCAGTTGGGGCAACAGACTCGCCGGAGAGACGTCCGGGTGAAGCGCAATTTGTGCCAGGCGAGCCGCACCCAGCGCGGGACCGACATCGCCACCGGTGCGGTAATCCAGCTGCTGACCGCTGATATCTGCCAGCATTTGTCGCCAGTAGCTGCTGCGCGCGCCACCACCAATCAGGGTTACGCTTTGCGGCGTCACTCCGCAGGCGTGTACCGCGTCCATGCCATCCGCCAGCGCATAGCCCACGCCCTCCAGCACCGCTTTTGCCAGCTCATTCGGACCGTGCTGATGGGTCAGACCAAAGAAAACGCCCTTCGCTTCAGGGTTGTTATGCGGGGTGCGTTCGCCCGACAGGTAAGGCAGGAACCATACATCACCCGCGCTCTCATCGGCCTGTTCTGCGGCAGAGATAAGCGCCTGCACTGAAGGCTGACCGGTGAGCTTAGCCGCCCAGTCGAGGCAGGACGCCGCACTGAGCATCACCGACATTAAATGCCAGCGCCCAGGCAACGCATGGCAGAAGCTGTGCACCGCGCTCTCAGGTTTGCTGAGGAATCCTTCGCTTACCGCGAAATAGACGCCAGAGGTGCCAAGAGAGAGCATCGCCTGGCCAGCATCCGCCATGCCCACCCCCACCGCACCGGCGGCGTTATCTCCGCCACCTGCCACCACGGGCACCGGGGCTAATCCCCAGCGTTCGGCGACGTCGGGTAACAATGTACCCGTGATTTCGCTGCCTTCAAACAGCGCTGGCATATGGTCACGACTGAGGCCGCAAGCTGCAAGCATGTCGTCACTCCAGTCGCGTTTTGCGACATCCAGCCACATCGTTCCGGCGGCGTCTGACATATCGCTGGCGTACGTACCGGTCATCTGCAACCGCAGGTAGTCTTTCGGCAGAAGCACTTTCGCCACCCGTGCAAACACATCAGGCTCATGGCGTTTCACCCAGAGTAGCTTTGGCGCGGTAAAGCCCGGCATCATCAGGTTCCCGGTGATGGCACGGGAAGGTTTGACCTGGGCTTCCAGTAACGCACATTCCTCAGCACAGCGGCCGTCGTTCCATAAAATAGCCGGACGCAGCACCTGGTCTTCTTTATCCAGCAGCGTAGCGCCGTGCATCTGCCCGGCAAGGCCAATGGCCTTCACCTGCTGTAATGAATGTTGTTCGCCTAATGCGCGAATAGCGCGATCCGTCGCCTGCCACCAGTGACCGGGATCCTGTTCAGACCACAGGGGACGCGGGCGCGACACCGTGAGCTTTTCCGTTTGCGAGGCCAGAACGGTGCCCTGCTCATTGAGCAAAATCGCCTTTACCCCGGATGTACCAAGATCGATCCCGATATACATAGCGGTAACTCCTTTAAAAGAAAGGCCCGGTTGCACAGTGCAAACCGGGCTCACACGCTGCGACTAAACGCTTATTTATCGAACAAATAGTGATTAACCAGATTTTCCAGCAGTTCCTGATGCCCGCTCTGGTGGGACGGCGCGAGGTTCTGCTGTTCAGCGTACTTCGCCAGTTCAGCAAGCGTTAGCTGACCCTGCAGAATTTGCTGGCCCAGTTCACCATTCCAGCCTGCGTAACGTTTGGCGACGCGTTTGTCCAGCTCACCCGCTTGCGTCATTTTTGCTGCCACTTTGAGCGCCAGCGCCATAGTATCCATTGCACCAATATGGCCATAGAACAGGTCATATTTATCGGTACTCTGGCGACGGACTTTGGCATCAAAGTTAAGGCCGCCGGTGGTGAAACCGCCCGCTTTGATGATTTCATACATCACCAGCGCATTCTCTTCGACGCTGATTGGGAACTGGTCGGTATCCCAGCCCAACTGCGGATCGCCACGGTTCGCATCCACTGAACCAAAGATCCCCAGCGCAATGGCAGAGGCGATTTCATGATGGAATGAATGACCTGCCAGGGTGGCATGGTTGGCTTCGATATTCACTTTGATCTCTTTTTCCAGACCAAACTGTTTCAGGAAACCATAGACGGTCGCCACGTCATAATCGTACTGATGCTTGGTCGGTTCCTGCGGCTTCGGCTCGATCAGCAGCGTGCCACGGAAACCAATTTTATGTTTATGCTCGACCACCATCTGCATAAAGCGGCCAATCTGCTCACGCTCCTGACGCAAATCGGTATTGAGCAGCGTTTCGTACCCTTCACGACCGCCCCACAGGACGTAGTTTTCGCCGCCTAATTTATGGGTAGCGTTCATGGCGGTGACCACCTGCGTCGCAGCCCAGCTGAACACTTCGGGATCCGGATTCGTCGCCGCACCCGCACCGTAACGTGGGTTTGTGAAGCAGTTCGCCGTGCCCCACAGCAGTTTGACGCCACTTTGCTGCTGTTTTTCTGCCAGCACATCGACCATGTGTGCGAAGTTGTTCAGGTACTCTTTCAGTGATGCGCCTTCGGGAGAGACATCAACATCGTGGAAGCAGTAGTACGGCACGTTCAGCTTGTGGAAGAATTCAAACGCAACGTCAGCTTTACGCTTTGCCAGCTCCAGCGCTTCACCCGGCTGTTGCCAGGGGCGGTCGAAGGAACCCACACCAAACATATCGGCCCCATTCCAGCAGAACGTGTGCCAGTAGCAGGCAGCAAACCGCAGGTGATCTTCCATTCGCTTACCCAGCACCAACTCATCCGGGTTGTAATGGCGAAACGCTAAAGGGTTGGTCGTATTCGGGCCTTCAAAACGAACGCGTTCGAGCTGGTCGAAATAAGCTTGCATATTGAGCTCCATAATCAGGTGTGCGGCAAAGTTTCGTTCACGAACTAATACTGAATTTTCTCTTTGCCTGGCTCAATTACGTTATTTCACACTGCCATTAAGAGAATACGCAAATGTGCGCTGCATCGCAAAATCACGGTTATTAATTTTGCGGCGTGCCTTCCTGTTTTTTTCGCAAAACCGATTCCGCTTATTTTAAAATCAGATCACGGTCAAAATTCCACAAATAAACCAAAAATCATAACGCCTGGATAAAAACCAGCAATTGCCAGCACTCGCCGACCTGTTAAAAATTTGCAACGTTCAACGCAGTGCATGTTTCTTTTATCTCAGCTTTGTCACCCTACAAAAGGTATTACTATTATGAAGATAAAGAACCTTTGCCTTACTCTCTGTGCTTCATTGCTGCTTGCCAGCATGGCGGGTCATGCGAAAGAAGTGAAAATTGGTATGGCGATCGATGACTTACGTCTCGAACGTTGGCAAAAAGACCGTGATATTTTTGTGAAAAAAGCCGAATCGCTGGGCGCAACGGTGTTTGTGCAGTCAGCCAACGGCAATGAAGAAACACAAATGTCGCAAATCGAAAATATGATAAATCGCGGCGTTGATGTGTTAGTGATTATTCCTTACAACGGTCAGGTTTTAAGTAATGTGGTAAAAGAAGCCAAACAGGAAGGGATTAAAGTGTTGGCTTACGATCGCATGATCAATAACGCCGATATTGATTTTTATATCTCCTTCGACAATGAAAAAGTGGGTGAATTACAAGCACAAAGCCTGGTCAGCAAAGTGCCACAAGGGAATTACTTCTTAATGGGCGGTTCGCCGGTTGATAATAATGCCAAGCTGTTCCGTGCAGGGCAGATGAAAGTATTAAAACCTTACGTGGACAGTGGAAAAATAAAAATTGTCGGCGATCAGTGGGTTGACGGCTGGTTACCAGAAAACGCGCTCAAAATTATGGAAAATGCGCTGACCGCTAACAACAACAAAATTGATGCGGTTGTGGCCTCTAACGATGCCACCGCAGGCGGTGCGATTCAGGCTCTGAGCGCCCAGGGTCTCGCCGGGAAGGTCGTCATTTCCGGCCAGGATGCAGACCTTGCTGGCATTAAACGCCTGATCAATGGCAGCCAGACAATGACGGTCTATAAACCGATCACTCAACTGGCCAATACCGCCGCAGAAATTGCCGTTGAGTTGGGCAATGGCAAGACGCCAAAAGCCGATGCCACCCTCAACAACGGTCTGAAAGACGTGCCTTCCCGTCTGCTTACACCGATTGAAGTCACCAAAGACAATATCGACGCCACGGTCATTAAAGACGGCTTCCATCAGAAAGATCAGCTTTAAGCCTCACGGCATGTCTCCCGCTCGGAGGCATGCCGGGTTGTCTCTTCAGGCGCTGTGAATACCTCGAATTACGTGGAGCAGTTATGCCTTATTTACTAGAAATGAAGAACATCACCAAGGCCTTTGGCGCCGTCAAAGCCGTGGATAATGTGAGCTTACAGCTGAATGCGGGGGAAGTGATGTCCCTGTGTGGTGAGAATGGCTCCGGCAAATCCACGTTGATGAAAGTGCTCTGCGGTATCTATCCGTGGGGAAGTTATGACGGTGACATTGTTTTTTCCGGAGAAACGCTTCAGGCGGGCCATATCCGCGATACCGAACGCAAAGGAATTGCGATCATTCACCAGGAACTGGCACTGGTGAAGCACCTGACGGTGCTGGAAAACATCTTCCTGGGCACCGAAATCACACGGCATGGCGTGATGGATTACGACACCATGACGCTCAGGTGCGAAAAACTGCTCGCCCAGGTGAGCCTGAATATTTCGCCGGACACCCGAGTGGGCGATCTCGGTCTGGGGCAGCAACAGCTGGTGGAAATAGCCAAAGCGCTGAATAAACAGGTCCGTTTGTTGATTCTCGACGAACCGACCGCTTCCCTTACCGAGCAGGAAACCGCCGTCCTGCTCGACATTATCCGTGACCTGCAAAACCACGGTATTGCGTGTATTTATATTTCGCACAAGCTCAACGAAGTCAAAGCGATATCGAACGTCATTTGTGTTATCCGCGACGGTCAGCACATCGGGACCCGTGATGCTGAAGGCATGAGCGAAGATGACATCATCACCATGATGGTCGGGCGAGAATTAACAGCGCTCTATCCGAACGAACCGCACACCACGGGCGATGAAATCTTGCGTGTTGAGCACCTGACCGCCTGGCATCCGGTAAACCGGCATATCAAGCGGGTCAATGACGTTTCGTTTTCCCTTAAGCGCGGTGAGATTCTGGGGATTGCCGGGCTGGTCGGCGCCGGGCGCACCGAGGCCGTTCAGTGCCTGTTTGGGGTCTGGCCGGGGCGTTGGGAGGGCCAAATCTATCTGGACGGCAAACGGGTGCAGATTAACAATTGCCAGCAGGCCATTGCGCACGGCATCGCCATGGTGCCGGAAGATCGCAAAAAGGATGGCATTGTACCGGTGATGGCCGTGGGCAAGAACATCACCCTGGCCGCCTTGAACCAGTTTACCGGCAAGCTCAGCAGCCTGGACGACGCTGCCGAGCAGCACTGCATTTTGCAGTCACTGCAACGTCTCAAAGTCAAAACCTCCTCTCCCGATCTGGCGATTGGTCGCCTGAGCGGTGGGAACCAACAGAAAGCTATTCTGGCACGCTGCCTGCTGCTCAACCCGCGCATTCTGATCCTTGATGAGCCGACGCGTGGCATTGATATCGGCGCGAAATACGAAATCTACAAACTTATCAACCAACTGGTCCAGCAAGGGATTGCCGTTATCGTCATCTCGTCCGAACTGCCTGAGGTGTTAGGGCTGAGCGACCGGGTGCTGGTGATGCACGAAGGCAAGCTAAAAGCCGACCTTATTAATCATCAACTGACCCAGGAGCAGGTTATGGAAGCGGCGCTGAGGAGCGAACATCATGTCGAAAAGCAACCCGTCTGAAGTGAAGTTATCCGCCCCGCTGCCTGGGGCATTTTCCGGGCTAAAATCCCTGAACTTCCAGGTATTTGTCATGATCGCCGCCATCGCCGTGATCATGCTGTTTTTCACCTGGATGACCGACGGCGCCTACTTAAGCGCACGCAACGTCTCCAACCTGCTGCGCCAGACCGCCATTACCGGCATCCTGGCGGTAGGCATGGTCTTTGTCATTATTTCCGCGGAAATTGATCTTTCCGTAGGCTCGATGATGGGGTTATTAGGCGGCGCGGCGGCTATTTTTGACGTCTGGTTGGGCTGGCCGTTGCCGTTAACCATTCTGGTGACGCTGGTGCTGGGCCTGCTGTTAGGTGCCTGGAATGGCTGGTGGGTCGCCTATCGTAAAGTGCCATCGTTCATTGTTACCCTGGCGGGTATGCTCGCCTTTCGCGGTGTGCTGATTGGCATCACCAACGGCACCACCGTATCACCCACCAGCAGCGCTATGTCACAAATCGGTCAAAGTTATTTGCCTGACAGCGTCGGCTTTGGTGTCGGGGCGCTAGCGTTAGTGGCGTTTGTTTTGTGGCAGTGGCGTGGCCGTTTACGCCGTCAGTCACTGGGGCTGGCCACACCGGCCTCCACGTCAGTCGTTGGTCGCCAGGCGCTGATCGCCGTGCTGGCACTCGGCGCTATCTGGCTCTTAAATGACTATCGTGGCGTTCCGACACCGGTGCTGTTGCTCGTTTTCCTGTTGATGGCAGGCATGTTCATGGCCACACGCACCGCGTTCGGCCGTCGCATTTACGCTATTGGTGGCAACCTCGAAGCCGCCCGTCTTTCCGGGATCAACGTGGAACGTACCAAGCTGGCGGTCTTTGCCATTAACGGCCTGATGGTGGCGATTGCCGGTTTGATCCTCAGTTCACGCCTCGGTGCAGGTTCTCCTTCGGCGGGTAATATTGCTGAACTGGACGCCATCGCCGCCTGTGTGATTGGCGGCACCAGCCTCGCAGGCGGTATCGGCAGCGTGGCGGGAGCCGTGATGGGGGCCTTCATTATGGCCTCGCTGGATAACGGCATGAGTATGATGGACGTGCCGACGTTCTGGCAGTACATCGTCAAAGGGGCGATTTTGCTGCTGGCAGTGTGGATGGATTCCGCCACCAAACGTCGGGCATGATCGCAATAATGGTCACACTGCCGGAAAATTTTCCTCCGGCAGTGTGATGAATATGATAAGCAAGGTTGATGATTCACTCGCGACGGAACCGACATGTTTGAGAAGCGCCACCGCATTACGTTGTTATTCAATGCCAACAAAGCCTATGACCGCCAGGTCGTTGAAGGCGTTGGTGAATATTTGCAGGCGTCACAATCTGAATGGGACATTTTTATCGAAGAAGATTTCCGCACCCGTATCGAAAACATTAAGGAGTGGCTCGGTGATGGCGTCATTGCGGACTATGACGACCCTGAAATCGAACGACTGCTGGCCGATGTGGACGTACCTATTGTCGGCGTAGGGGGGTCCTACCACAGCGCGGAGCACTACCCTCCGGTGCACTACATCGCCACTGACAACTACGCGCTGGTTGAGCAGGCTTTTTTGCATCTCAAAGAGAAAGGCGTACACCGTTTTGCCTTCTACGGCCTGCCGTCCTCCAGTGGCAAGGGTTGGGCCACCGAGCGAGAGCATGCATTTTGCCAGCTCGTTGCCCAGGAGAAGTACCGTGGCGTGGTTTATCAAGGGCTGACCACGGCCCCGGAAAACTGGCAGCACGCGCAAAACCGGCTGGCGGATTGGCTGCAAACGCTGCCGCCGCAAACCGGTATTATTGCCGTTACCGATGCCCGCGCGCGTCATGTTTTACAGGTCTGCGACCATCTTCATATTCCTGTCCCGGAAAAGCTCTGCGTGATTGGTATCGATAACGAAGAGCTGACGCGCTATCTCTCCCGCGTGGCGCTTTCGTCCGTGGCGCAAGGGACACGTCAGATGGGTTACCAGGCCGCAAAGCTGCTGCATCGCCTTCTGGATAACGAATCCATGCCGTTACAACGCCTGCTGGTGCCCCCCGTCCGCGTGGTTGCCCGACGCTCGACGGATTATCGCTCGCTTAACGATCCGGCGGTTATCCAGGCCATGCACTACATTCGCAACCATGCCTGCAAGGGAATCAAAGTGGACCAGGTGCTGGATGCCGTAGGGATTTCGCGTTCGAACCTCGAGAAACGCTTTAAGGAGGAAGTGGGAGAAACCATTCACGCGGTGATTCATGCGGAAAAGCTGGAAAAAGCCCGTAGTCTTCTGATCTCCACGTCACTTTCGATCAATGAGATTTCCCAGATGTGTGGTTATCCGTCGCTACAATATTTCTATTCGGTGTTTCGCAAAGCGTATGACAGCACGCCGAAGGAGTACCGCGAACGCTACGGGGAAGTGTTGCTGCCTTAGGGTAAATCAGAGCGTAGAAAGTAAAAGGCCTTCCAGTTGGAAGGCCTTTTTGCATTCAGAAGCGCAATTACATATGCGCGGCGATGAGCTGCTGATTGTCCTGATACATGGCAAACAGATAATTGTTATAGCTTGCGCCCTTCGTTGAATACCCTTTCAACTTATGAATCATGTTGCTCGCCGTCACTTCCTGATCCGCTTTACGCAACTGCGCACGGGATTTACGGAAAGAGGAGTAAGCCGGATGGGTGTTGAGATTCACCACATACGCGCCGACTGACTGTTCAACAGAGTCGAAGTGCGAGTAACCCTTCACTTTGCCTGGACCGTTGGTGCAACGCCCTTTCCCGCATTTCATGCCGAACAGGTTGTTGTTATTGCGCGCCAGTTTGGAGGTGCCCCAGCCGCTTTCAGCTGCTGCCATGGTCGCCACCATGCTGTCCGGAATGATGTCCACGCGTTCCATTAAGGCATTCCAGGGGATACGGCGGGTATTGCCAGACCAGCTGATTTTATAGCGTTTGGCAATATCCTTCAGGCGCGCACGATCCGTCGTCGACCATTGCTGGCTGTATTGACGTTCCATCAGCCAGTTACGGTCGGCGGTGATTGCCGCATTTTGACGAGTAATATAGGGCATTACGGTCCGGAGAAACGCTTTCTTTCTTGGTGCTCCGGAAGGGTATTTTCGCAAATCAGGAAGTGAACTGCCATTTACACTATTGCGAGAATACTCTTGTTTACTGCTTACCTGTTTTTTACCGGTCGTCTTTGAGATTTGGGCCTTCTGACTCACTGTTTTGCTGTGCGTTTGCGCAAGCGCCTCACCTGAAAATGCTATGGTGAGAACCATGAGTATCGTAGCCCCAAGTCGTCGCAAGGGAATCGATATCATTAAGTCTCCTGGTCGGATATATGCATTCCAACACCTTATTTTTTTCACAATTTTGAGAGCGGAATCTCAAATCATACCAAAAATAACGCCTCAGGGCACGTACACAAATAAGCCAAATCCGAAAGCCTGTCATCACCCACCTGCGACAAAGCGAAAAAATTGCGCCAGTTTTGCGGCGTTTCTCGCAAATTCTGGGCAAAATTTGCGCGCGATCACTCACCCTTCGCCCTCATCCCTGGCGATACCGCGTAGGGGATGAGTCTCGTGCGTCCTGCTAATGGCAAGATGGCGGAAACTGACGTCATGAGAAGGTTTCAGATGAGATACAGCGCCCTTTTACTCCTGCTTTTACCGGCGGTGGCCAGCGCCAACTGGTCCGCACCCGGCCTTGCCGACTTTAAAAACGATGGCACCGGCGTCTGGCGCAGTGAGACTCCCCTCAAAAAAGGGGCGTATCCGCTGAAGTTGCAAGCCGATAACCAGTGCTGGCAACCGTCCGCCGACGTTAAACTCAACCAAATGCTGTCGTTAAAACCCTGCGAAGGTGACGCCCCCCAGTGGCGCGTGTTCCGTGAAGGCGATTATCGCATTCAGGTCGATACCCGCTCAGGCACACCCACGTTGATGCTGTCGGTGAAAAGCGAGGCGGCGACGAAAGTGGTGAATGTCATGCGCCAGTGCCCGGTGTGGGACGGGCAGCCCCTTACCCTGGATGTCAGTAAAACGTTTCCGGAAGGGAGTGTGGTACGGGATTTCTACAGTCAGAAAACAGCCACCGTGGAAAACGGCAGGATTACGCTGCAACCGGCAGCGAACAGTGGTGGGCTATTGCTACTTGAGCGTGCCGAAACCCATCTTGCCGCTCCCTTTAGCTGGCAGAACGCCACCGTCTACTTTGTATTGACCGATCGTTTCGTCAACGGCGATCCGTCTAACGACAACAGCTATGGCCGACACAAAGATGGCAAAGAAGAGATTGGCACCTTCCACGGTGGTGACCTGAGAGGGCTGACCAGCAGGCTCGATTACCTGCAACAGCTCGGCGTTAATGCGCTGTGGATCAGTTCACCACTGGAACAGATTCACGGCTGGGTGGGCGGTGGAACCAAAGGGGATTTCCCTCATTATGCCTATCACGGCTATTACATTCAGGACTGGACGAAGCTTGATGCCAACATGGGAACCGAGGCCGATTTACGCCAGCTGGTCGATGAGGCCCACAAGCGCGGCATCCGTATTCTGTTTGATGTGGTCATGAACCACACCGGCTACGCCACGCTCGCGGATATGCAGGAATACCAGTTCGGCACGCTGTACGTGCAGGGTGAAGAACGTAAAAAAATCCTCGGCGAGCGCTGGACTGACTGGCGACCGGGTCCAGGGCAAAGCTGGCATAGCTTTAACGACTTCATTAACTTTAGCGATAAAACCGCCTGGCAAAACTGGTGGGGCAAGAACTGGATCCGCACCGACATCGGCAACTATGACAATCCCGGCTTCGACGACTTAACAATGTCGCTGGCGTTCCTTCCGGATTTGA
The DNA here is from genome assembly GCA_002377245.1 of Enterobacteriaceae bacterium UBA3516. Lineage (GTDB taxonomy): Bacteria > Pseudomonadota > Gammaproteobacteria > Enterobacterales > Enterobacteriaceae > CBFFRJ01. The sequence goes on along the minus strand of DFPL01000333.1, from coordinate 983 downwards.
AAACCGAGTCGACCACGCCGTCTGGCCTGCCGATTTTCTATCAGCACAAACCCGATACCGCAGCCCGCGAGATACCGGGCTATACCCCACGTGATTACCTGACCCACTGGCTGAGCCAGTGGGTACGCGACTACGGCATCGACGGTTTTCGCGTCGACACGGCCAAACATGTAGAGCTCGCGGCCTGGCAGCAGTTGAAGACGCAGGCCAGCGAGGCACTGGTCGAATGGAAAAAAGCGAATCCGCAGAAAAAACTCGACGATGCCCCGTTCTGGATGACCGGCGAGTCCTGGGGGCACGGCGTGATGCGCAGCGATTACTACAACCACGGTTTCGATGCGATGATCAATTTTGACTATCAGGAGCAGGCCGCCAGCGCGGTTAATTGCCTTGCCGACATGGATCTGGTCTGGCAGCAGATGGCGGAAAAACTGCAAGGCTTCAACGTTCTGAGCTATCTCTCCTCTCATGACACGCGCTTGTTCCGCGACGGCGGGCAGGAGGCGGCTGAACTGCTGATGCTGGCACCGGGCGCGGTACAAATTTACTACGGCGATGAGACCAACCGGCCGTTCGGCCCTACGGGCTCAGACCCGTTACAAGGCACGCGCTCGGACATGAACTGGCAGGACGCTAACGGTAAGGAGGCGCAAACGTTGCGTCACTGGCAAACGCTGGGGCAGTTCCGTGCCCGTCATCCGGCGCTGGGTGGCGGAAAACAGACCACGCTAAGCCTGAAGCAGGGTTACGGTTTCACCCGTGGACAGGGCGATGACAGGGTTATGGTCGTCTGGGCCGGTAATCACTAAGACTCACCAGGCTCCCTCTACCGTGAGGAATCCCCAGTAATATTACGTTTTACAGCGATATCACGGGGAAATGAGAATAAAACTGTCACCGCGATGACAGGGTCCGGCTGAAAATCGACGAAGCGTATCCGTACGGCCGGCGCGACGCGCAGGGATGCGCGGCGAGGGCGACTT
>DFPL01000332.1 GCA_002377245.1 Enterobacteriaceae bacterium UBA3516 | reverse complement strand
GGTGTTCAAACAGCGCTACCCTGATATCAGACTGGAGCTCATCAGCGAAAGCCGGTTTGTCGATATTATTGCCGAGAGATTCGATGCGGGTATTCGTCTGGGGCCTGAAGTGGGCAGTGGCATGATTGCTGTACGCATTTCGCCCGACATGGAGATGGCCGTTGTCGGCGCGCCAGAGCATTTTCGTCGCTACGGTTTTCCGCAAACGCCGGCAGATTTAGTGGTTCATCCCTGCATCGCTTATCAGTTCGGCGACGGCAGCCACTATGCCTGGGAACTTCATCAGGATGGCAAGAAAATATCTCATATGCCGCAGGGGCAGTGGGCCTTTGCTGACAGCTACATGGAAGCCAAAGCCGCCAGACTGGGACTTGGACTGGCTTATGTTCCAGAAGAGCTGGTTTCTGATGATATCGAACAAGGGGGGCTTATTCGGGTTCTGCAACGTTACAGTCAGCGGCTGGAGGGGGCTTTTCTCTATTATCCGCATCGCAATGTGTCGCCCGCGCTGCGAGCGGTCATTGATACACTAAGAGCCTACCCACAGGCGTAATTGGGGACGTGTTGAACGAGGAGCGCATGCTTAACGTCCATCCCGTTTCATAAAAAAGCGATAACAGAATTATTGGCGCACCTATAGACGCCCGTTAATTAACGTGTGTAATGGTTAGGATGATGGTTTCGGACGTGCAGCTCCGTTTCGGCGATAATTTCCGCTAAAAAATCGGCTACTGCTCTGACCCGTGTCGACGACAGCAGGTCAGCATGGCTGACCAGCCAAAGCTCTTCAGAGAAGACCCGTTCGGCAGGGATCACTTCGACAAGCTCTTCATACTGCGCCGCGATATAACAAGGCAATACGGCCAGGCCCAGACTGGCGGTGACGGCGGCAACCTGCGAGGCAAGGCTGGTGGTGACCAGCGCGGAAGGCGTTGTGGGCGAGGCTTCGCTGAGCCATTTTGCAGAAGGCAAGTGGCTGTATGAAGCATCCCATGTGATAAAGCGCCTCCCCGCAAGCGGATGGTTTTCGGCGGCCGGGTGATGATGAAGATAACGCGCCGTGCCGTATACCGCAGAATCCATAACCCCCATTTTACGGATCTTAAGTGAGTGCTGTTCAGGGCGCACCAGCCGCAGGGCAAGATCGGCATCATTCCTGACCACTGAGACCGTGTTGATACCTGTCGCCAGTTCCAGCGTAATCTCCGGATAGCGCGCCATGAAACGAGGCAACGCGGGTATGATCAAATGGGTTGCCAGTGTTTCTGCCGTGGCCAGACGAACTGTACCGGCGGGGATGAGGTCGCGCCCGGATGCCCTGTTTTCCAGAGACAGCACTTTGCTTTCCACTTCCTCAGCATACTTCAGAACGTCATGCCCGGCATCGGTCAGAAAATAGCCTGTCTGATGATGCACAAAAAGGCGGGTATGCAGACTGGTTTCAAGCGCGCTAATCCTGCGGGAAACGGTTGACTGGCTGACGTTAAGCTCGCTCGCCGTTTTGGTCAGACTGCGTGTCCGCGCAACCGTGAGAAAAAAGCGTAGATCGTTCCAGTCCATATTTCGGCGACTTATATTTTCTATAAATGGAAAATGATTGTCTTATTTTATGCGTATTTTTCTAAATATGGAAAAAATAAGCTGTTTAACACGAGGAAAACACCGTGTAACAGGAATAAAGGCATGCAACGTAACAACATCCGTGACCCACAGGCACTGAGCGCAAAAGAGGTGGTGAAAGCCTATCTCGCCGAATTTGCGAAAGGAAATATCGAAGAGATGCTCTCCCTGCTGGATGAAAATGTCGTCTGGCATATCGATGGCGACCCCGCAGTCTCAACCGTTGGGTTGCTGCAAGGGCAACAAAAGGTCAGACACTGGCTGGAAAGCTTCCCGGAAAATTTCAGACCGCAGAAATTTATCATTCACGATCTGATTGAACACAATGAGAGCGTTCTGCTGCTCGGGCAATTTCGTCATACGGTACTGAGCACGGGAAATGCAATCGGCAGCGACATGGTCATCCATTTTAAGGTATCGCGTTCGAAAATTACGCATTATCAGATATTTGAAGATTCAGCACTGCTGAGCCGGGCTTTTAATGTTGAGGATAAGTGGCAACAGCAACAGATTAGAGTCAATGGCACCTTGTATCGTTACCGCGACTGCGGCGAAGGGCCGACTCTGTTTTTTGCCCATGGACTGTTCGTCAATCATGAGATTTTCTCAGCTCAGGTCCGTTCGCTGAGTCAGACGCACCGCTGTATTGTGCTGGATATGCCAGGGCACGGGCAGAGCGGGTACTCTCCTGACGGCTGGACCCTTGACGATCTCAGTCGGGATCTTGCGCTGATGATCCAGGAACTTTCGCTCGGTAGCGTTACTTTCATTGGTCAGAGCCAGGGCGGGATGGTTGGGATCCGTCTCGCAGCCACCCAGCCGCAGCATGTCTCCGGCCTGGTGCTGATTGGGACCAGCGCCAGAGCAGAATTCCCTGAGCGGCTGGGACACTGGCGCAGCCAGCGTGACATTTTATGCCACGGCACTGACAGGGCGCGAAAAGAGCAGTTTGAGGCTATTCAGGAGCAGATCAATGGCAGAGCGTGGTTAGAGAACAATCCCGCTGCTGCCGCCCACGAACGCAACATCATGCTTTCCCATGACAGGAAGGGGCTCGCCCTCGCCCTGGATGCCGCTGTATTTACGCGTGGCGATATCAGGGCATTACTGCCCGACATTCAGGTGCCGACACTCATCATTTGTGGTGAAGAGGATAGCGCGACCCCTGTCGAACTCAGTCTCGAAATGGCGGATACGATCCCTGACGCAAAAATGGTGATATTAGCCAAAACAGGTCACCATCCGCCCGTTGAGGACGCGCCGGGCGTCACGGCGGCGATAGTTGAATTTTTGCAGTCAGGGCTCTTTAACTGCTGAGAACTGTCGGTTTGGCGCAGCCTGTACCACTGCACCAAACCGAAATACCTTAGGGGCGTTCTCTGTTCAGCAGAGCATCATTCTGCCCGAGGGGCTCTTTAAGGATTGCTCAATCTCTGATGCATGTAATCAATCAGTGCGCGTGTTTTGGCGGGCAAATAACGCCTGTCTGAATAGAGGGCGAACAGTTGCAGTGGGGCTGCCGATTGTTCAAACTCAACCTCAATTAACCGACCATCGTTAATGTACGGCTGGCAGGCTTGTTTCGACAAAATGGCAAAACCGACACCTGATACCGCCGCGCGTCCAGCCATCTCTCCGCTGTTAACCCGATAATGGCCTTTAACCTTAATTGTCTCGAACCCTCCCTTTATATTCACAAATTGCCAGGGCGCACCTTTCAGGGCACTGACCGTTGTAATACAGGGCAACTCTTCAAATTGCTGGATACGAGAAGGGGTGCCATAACGCTCAATGATCGAAGGGGCTGCGACAACGGTGCAGGGGATAGTCATGAGATGTCGGGCTATGTAGTCACTGTCATCCATCTGACCACGGCTAATAATGACCGCTAAATCCAGATCGTCTCGCAGGGAGTCGAAACCCGATAAATTAGTGATACAGCTTAACTCCAGGTCCGGGTGCTGACAGGCGAAATCGGCAATAACAGAACCCAGCAACGCCGGACCTATTTCATTAGGAATACAGATACGTAATGGGCCTTTGAGCAGCATTTGCCGCAAGGTTAATTCGGTCTCAGTTTGCTCAAGCGCCTCCAGTAATGGCTTCGCGCGGGTATAGAGTAAGTGCCCCGCCTGGGTAAGTTTCATATGGCGGGTGCTGCGCTCAATGAGCTGAAGATTCAGCTTTTCTTCTAATTGAGAAATACAACGACTCACATTGGATGTCGGCATTTCCAGAACTTTCGACGCCCCGACAAAACTTTCTCTTTCAACCACCGCAATGAACACGTTCAGGGTATTAAAATCAAGAGCCGGCCGCATAAATTATCCCATATTTGATAACAATCAGTGCCATTTTTACCATCTAATCTACATCATTGATAGCAGTTAAACTCGGGTCTCTTTCATTGACAGGTTGCTTACTATGCCACTCAATACACCGACGTTTAATCATAAAGCTCTTATGCGAATGGCCTTGGTAATGGCGTTTATCCAGTTCACTAATGCGCTGGAGTATATGGCGTTTACGCCCCTATTTACTTTTATGGCAGACCGGTTTTCGGTTTCTGTATCCTTTTCCGGCTATGTCTCGGGTGTGTATACCCTGGGGGCGGTCCTCTCTGGCATCATGGCTTTTTATTGGATCGACGTGTTTAATAAAAAACAATTCTTGCTAAAGAACATGGGACTGCTGGGAGCGCTCACCTTTTTGTCCACGTTGACGACGCAGTTTGACACGCTACTGATACTACGATTTTGCGCAGGAATGGTGGGAGGAACGACAATGGGGGTGGGGACGAGTATTTTAATGAATTATGCCCCTGCAAACTTACGTGGAAAAATACTGGCGACGGTGATTGCATCATTTTCGATGGTCAGTATCGTCGGAATGCCAGCCGTATTATTCTTGTGCACGCACTATGGCTGGCAGAGTGCATTGTGGTTAATCAGTTTACTTTGCCTGGTCTCTTTACCTTTGATAGTCCGTATTCTTCCTGTAGATACC
>DFPL01000065.1 GCA_002377245.1 Enterobacteriaceae bacterium UBA3516 | reverse complement strand
GGTTAAAGCTTAGGGTAAATCGGTTTTTGGAGCGCCAGATGCTATCAACACTATAGCCTTCTTTAACATAGTCACGAGCCTGCAGGGCGGTGAGGAACTCCATGTAGTTTTTACTGGAGAAACGGTACGCTGCCAGGGTGATGTTACTATCAGTTTCGTCGATAAGCTTACTGTAGCTAAGCCGGTAACTTTGCCCTTTGAGCTTACCACCGCCTTTTTCACCCACATCACTGACGGAATAGGTCACATCCGCACTTAACGCGCCAAGGAAAGTTCCCAGCGCGGTACCTAATTGTGCAGACTGATAATGTTTACTGAACTGCAAGCCGCTATAGGCGGTGAAATAGTTATTTAAGCCACGCTGGTAGGTGGCTTCGTAGAACATCGGTTCGGAGGTATTGGTTTCGCGTAGTTTACCCGCCGTAAAGCTGTATTGCTGAATGCCAGGACGCAATAACTGTGCCACCGAGGCATAGGCCATAGTGTACTGCTGCACGCTGCCATCGGCTTCGGTGATCGTAATGTCCAGGTCACCGCCGTAACCCGCCGGGTAGAGGTCATCAATGACAAACGCACCAGGGGTCACGGTGGTTTCATAAATAATATTATCCAACTGGCGCACGGTGACTTTGGCGTTGGTTTTGGCGATACCGCGAATTTCCGGGGCATAGCCACGCTGTGAATCCGGCAACATGCGTTCGTCACTGCGAATACTCGCACCCGTGAAGGGTAAGGAGCTGAATATTTGCCCGGTTGTATTACTCTCCCCGGCAACAAACTGGCTGCGCAGGGCGGCAATATCACGCTGAATATAGGTATTGGAGACGTTATACTCGCCACCGTTATCTTTGTCCCAGTTATAGGAACCGTTATGGCGCAACTGCCAGGCCCCCACATTGAGACCTGCGTTCAGCGAGGCGAACAGCGAGCGTGAGTTATAGCCACCACTGTAGCTGGAGTCGTAGCCATTGAGATAATAGCCGAGGGTGAGTGCGGGAATGCCGCTCTCCCACAGCTCCGGGCTGACCGCACCACGCATGGCACGACTCATCATCGCCTGGGGAATGGTGATATCCAGGCGCTGATCGCCGCTGTCAAAGGCCACTTTGGCCTGGGGGATCAAACTTTCGAGATCGGTGCATTCATGCGCCGCTTCGATGGTTTCGCGGGCTTCGGTAGCGAGACGGTCTTCCCTTAAGTTAATCAAACGAACCAGTTTTGGACTTAAACAGGGATAAACGCGTTTGTCCGCCGCTTCTTTAAACTCCACTTCCTCACTGTTAGCAATCGGCTGGTCATTGACATAAATGGAGATGCGATATTTACCGGGCGAGGCACTGGAACCATGGGTGAAACGCTCAAGATCAACTTTATTGTTGCCCATCATACGCAGCAGGTCGTCTTCAAATTCCACGATATTACGTGAATATTCGTCAGGGTTCGCCGCGGCAATCTCTTCCATGTCCTTACTGGCGATTTCATCCCCCCAAACCGGGAAGGCCATTAATAATGACAACGCCACAGGTGACAACCGACCACGAAATGGCGATATTTTGCATCTGGCGTTAGACAATTCCATAAGACCGCTCCAGAAAAGCTGTTAATCCATTGACCGCAGAGGTATTGATATTATTTTTATTTTTGTGCCTTCGCTTCCGTGAGTGCACCGTAATCATTTATTGCGTGGTAGTACAAATTATTTAAATCCGTCACTTTCGTACCGGAAAATACATAATGCTGTGCTTCACCAGGACCAATCATTTTCCCTTCAGTAACGGCTTTGCCATATTGTAAAACCTGCAATGATACAAAATAGGGAGACGGGTTAGTGACATCTACGCCACCATCACTGGCTATATTCCATTTCAATTCGCGAATCGCCTGAAATGCATTCCCTTTTAGCCCCTCCGGGCGATAGAACATTTTTATGCGTGAACGAAAAGCAATATTCAGACGACTTTGATCTTCTTTAATGCCTTTGGCTTTCGCGGGCACTTCCAGGACGTTAATCCAGAACACGGACTCTTTGTCCTGGGGCAACGGCGGGGAACCTAAATAGGTAATACGCAATGTTTGGGCTTTACCTGCATCCACACGGTTAATAGGTGGCGTTAACACAAACGGAATCGCTATTTTCTCAGGTATGGCTTTTTCTTTCCCTGCATCCATCCAGTTTTTAATCAGCACCGGAACAGTATTACTGTTGGTCACCCTGACCGTCGCTTCTTTTTTCTTCCCGTGATAAATAATTCGCGTGCCACTCAGTACAACACTTGCCTGCGCCAGTTGCACACCGCAGATGATGAATGCGGCCAGGGCTACCACAGCGCATTTCATATAATGACGCAATCCCATAAATGCTCCTGTTGATGAAAAAGGGGCATTGCTGCCCCATAGCGTATTATTGATAATCCAGATCGTAACTCACGAAACCACGTACCATACCGGCAGTAACGCCGGCCTCCTTGGCGTAATACTGTACATAGTATTGCAGGCCAACCGATTGGCTGGGTTTGGCCGGAGGGGTGTTGCCAAAAGAGGTGAATTTGTTACCGGATGTTGCTAACTGCGCGGCTGAATCACCCACCGGGATCGGCGTGACTCCGTCTTTGTCGAGGATCTGCAACTGGACTTTCGTTGCACCTGGGTAAGCACTCGAAGGCCAAGCACGGTCCGTGGTATTGGCACCCGTGTTGGTCGCATCAGCGATGTTTTTCAGGTTACCGGTCGTGGTATCAACGTTGTCGAAATAGGCGGCATCATAACCCTCTGAAGGGTTGACGGAGTTATTGGTACTGCCAGAATTGAGCGGGCCGCCGAAAATCGCACGCACCTTGGTGATGTCAATTACGTTACCCGTCGGCGTGCCGTTTGGATTTCGTTCGCTGATTTTACCCAGGTTGCATTTTGTACTGTTAAAGGGATTGCCGCCCACTAACAACACAAACCCCGTACGCCCGGCCGTATTACCAGCTGCCGCCAGGTTTGCGGTTTGCACGGTAGGCAGGATAACGGTATTGTTGGTACGGTCCGTACCGGTTCCATTATCGGTACCTTTAACGGAAACGACGCAGGTGCTATCGGTAATTTCACCGATAAACTCAATGGTACCACCGTTGGTGGTTTCTGAGCCCGCGAATGCCACATTGCCCATTGACAGTGCAGCCAGCACAGATGATGCAATCAGAAGCTTTTTCATATTGTGATGTCCCATAATAGAGATAAAAAAATGCAAACGTCCATTTGCTTAATGAGTAAGCAGAGAAAGATGGCTGTGCAGTCATAAACACTTTCGGCGACAGGCAAGTCGGAACCAGCAAGAGATTTATTCGCGACACGCCATCTTTTCGTCGGTAAATTTATCTTTAAATGCGAAACGTGCATAACACCTGCAATGCTAAACACGTAAAACCACAAAAAGCTTAAAATCCAGCATAAAAAACCAATCACAAATGAGATGGGTAGTGTTTAATATTTTTCACTTAATAAATTATTGACCGGAATCAATTCAGTTATTCTTTTTTTTCCGTATTTTTTTTCTCTTTTTTTAGCGTGTTAAAAACGAACTAAATTTTTACGCTTTAAAAACAGCGCATTAGAGCAGCTCTATTGCGTGGGCAGTTATACTTTTTTCGTAAGGTAAATGTAATTTATGTTGCAGGATTTTTCTTATAGGGATAATTAATATTGATAACGTAAATATTTAATGGATATAAAAGCCGAACCTATAATTCCAGAAAATATGTTTTTTCCGAAAAAATGGAATGACACACTTATTATATTCTCCCGTTTCCATGAAGGCCGTATACTCGTTGTGCAGTTAGCGTACATTTCGCCAACTGCGTCAGACGTAATACATCAAGGATGAGAATAATGAACAAAGTATTATTCGGCTACTATATAGGTCAAGACATTCAGTTCGACATTATTCACAAACATCTGATCAACACCGGTGGAAAAGTGAAACCGGGTAAACGCAGCAGGATCCCTTTGCGTGATACCAAGCTGCGTCTGTTGATGTTTTTGCTGGCGAATGGTGATAAAGGCGTGATTACCACACATCGGCTGCTGGTCAATGTCTGGGATAAATATGGCTTACGCTCTTCGGCACCGCGCCTTTGGCAAGTGATGCAGGACCTGAAACTGACGCTCAGTTTGATGGGTATTGAGGATGACTTTATCAGTCGGGTAGACAATAAAGGTTACCAGGTAAAAACGGAGATCGTGACGGCACTTTATTGCGAGAAACGTTTACAAATCCAGCAAACCTATGTTCCTCCCGTTGAGGTCATGATGAAGCCTTTGCAACACTCCGCCTGACCTGCGGCACCCGTCTTTTCTGTAACGTTCAGGCAGCGCATTCGTCCGGTTTTTATTCCATTAGGTAATCGATCACATCTTCGTTATTCATGATAATTATTTATACATGTGGCATTTACTTACAGGCTCACTAGATTGAAGGGGCTTTTGTAACGAATGGCCATGTGGTCTCCCCTTCTGAAGAGAGGGATTTCCCTTCAGAAGGGGTATTTTTTACAGTGTGATGGTGGGTCAGGCGTCAATGGTCTTCTGACCGGCGGCTATCACCCGGTTACGCCCCTGCTTTTTTGCTGCATAGAGCGCGTTGTCGGCTTTATTTATCAATGTGCTGGCAATCATATGCTGCGGCAGATTTTCCGCAAACGCGCTTTCACAATCTAACGTAGCAACACCGATACTGATACTCAAAAACCCCAAAGGGCTGGAGGAATGAGGCAGTTTGAGGCCGTTGATTTTTTCACGTAAACGCTCTGCTACCGTCAGCGCGGCCGCTCTGTTGCTGTCCGGCAATATGACCAGAAATTCCTCTCCGCCATAGCGGCTGACATTATCATCACTTCTGGTTAATGATGCGATCAGCGCCTGGGCCACCGTTTTCAGGCACTCATCGCCTGCCTGATGCCCCTGGCTGTCGTTGTACAGTTTAAAAAAATCGATATCGAGCAAACAGATGGAAAGCGGGGATTTGAGCTGGTGGGCACGCGCGATCTCGCTCAGCAGGCATTCATCCATGTAGCGTCGATTAAACAGCCCGGTCAGATGATCGTGCTGCGCATGCCGCTGAAGCACCTGGTTGGCCCCGGCCAGCTTCTGCTCTGCCTGGCGACGAGCGGTAATGTCCACCCATGTCACGGAGAGCCCGACCACATTGCTGCTGGCATCACTGACCGCAACAGACTGCGTATCATAGCACCGGTCATGCCAGATGATTTCTCGCCCTGGAATACTCTCACCCATATCGGCTAACGCAAAATCTTCTTCAAACAGATGCCAGAATTCCGGCATCAGTTCAGAGAGATGCCGCTGGGTCAGTTCCTGAGAATCATTGCTTAACAGCAGGGTCATGGCTTTGTTAGACATCACCAGATGCCCGTGCCGGTCAATCATGCAAAGCGCGACTGGCGTTGTCTCATATATGGTTTCGAGCTGGAGTACGCGCTCACCTAAATTGGAAATGTTACGATCGACCCCACGGTAGCCACGCAATTCTCCACTCTCATCAAACAGCGGGATGCCGCTGGTTTCCAGCACGACAATACGCCCGTCGGCACGCCTGTTGCGATTGACCAACCCCGAAAAGGCACGCTTTTCGGTGACGATTTCAAGAAATGCGCGTCCAACACGTTCTGCTTCCCCTGCCGGCATAAAATCAAAAGGCGTTTTGCCAATCACTTCTGCTGTCGGGTAGCCAAGCAGGTCAGTGACCACATCAGAAGACCAGGTATAACGCCCCTGCGCGTCGACTTCCCACACCCAGTCTGAGTTGTAATTCAATAATTCATACAGGTGATTAACATCGTCATTCTGCAGTGTTATCTGCTTTTTCTTATCATTCATCATTATTATCCGCCTGCCCATAATCCGCCCGGACAGCCAGGGCCAGGTGAGCTTGTCCACCTGTCACACACTACTGCATGGCAGCACACCCATCGGGGATGCCGCTTAGGTAAGAGTTTTACTTATTCACCACATCAATGGCAACTAAGACAAGCCCGAAACGCTGTTTCGCTAAAGAATCACGCATTTCGTCCATAATGACTGGTTACATCGGCCCCCTGGCGTGAATCATGAAGGTAAGCATTGAGGCCCTCAGGGTTTACGTGAAATATTACTTCCCGCACCCGCTTCAAGGCGCGTCATGTCATACCAACCCACGGCGGTTATCAGCGCAATAATGACAAAACCCAGCCGGAACGCCATGCCCTGAATATCTTCATAACCCAGCCAGTCGGTCAGCAAGCCCCCCGCCCGGATACTGAGTGCCCCCATGGTGACGCCTAACCCACTCGCCAGTTGAAGCGACGTGCTGAATAGGGTGTTGGCTGAGCTCATCTCGCTGGAAGGTACCTCAGCAAACGCCAGTGAACTGATGCCGGTAAATTGCATTGAGCGGCTCAGTCCCCCGATGAAAAGCAGCGCAAGCGTCAACATCTGCGGCGAGTCCGGCGCTAAAAATGCGCAGAAAAAGAGGGAGAGTACGCAGACGATACCGTTGCCAATCAGCAGCTTTCTAAACCCAAAGCGGCGGATGAGCGGCGTCGTGGCAGGCTTCATCGCCAGATTTCCGGCAAATACCGCCAGCACCAGTGCCCCGGCTTCAAAGGCATTCATGCCAAACCCAACCTGGAACATCAACGGCAGCATAAAAGGCGCAGAGCTGATAGTGGCACGTAGAATAAAACCGCCGCGCATGGTGATGCGAAATGAGGGTACGGAAAGCGCCGTGAGACTGATTAGCGGTGTGCGTGTCCGACGCAGATGCCGCAGGCTCCAGACTAATGCCAGCACGCCAACCGCAAGGGTAACGGCCGCCATCGTCAGGCTGACATGCTGCTGGCTGAACATTTCCAGACCAGCCACCAGGCACATCATGGTGATGCCGGTGGCAAGAAAACCCTGCACATCAAAAGGCCGTTTCTCTTCGGCAGTCAGACCCGGCATCATGCGTAGCGCCAGGACGATCGCCACGATCCCAAGCGGCACATTGAGGAAAAAGATCCAGTGCCAGCTAGCATAAGTAGTGATAAACCCACCCAATGGTGGACCGATAATCGGTGCCACCAGCGCCGGCCATGTCAGCGTCGCAATCGCTTTGATCAACTGGTTTTTTGGCGTAGTGCGCAGCACGACCAGACGTCCGACCGGCACCATCATGGCACCGCCGATGCCCTGCAAGATCCGCATCAGGACAAATTCGGTGACGTTATGGGTCAGTCCGCAAAGCAGCGATGCCACGGTAAAAATCAACAACGCCAGGCTGAATATTGTCCGGGCGCCAAAGCGTTCAGCCACCCAACCGCTGGCGGGAATGAGCATGGCCAGGGTGAGCAGGTATGCGCTGATCCCAATATTGAGATCGACTGCCGAAACGCCAAAAGCCCGCGCCATATCGGGCAAGGCCGTGGCAATCACCGTACCGTCAAGGAACTCCATAAAAAATGCGCTGGCCACCAGCAGCGCCAGGCCGGAAAGACGCCCGGAACCGCTTACCTCTTCCCGCGGCGTTTCTGCCTGGGCTGAATCAGACGAGGACATAAAGTTTCCTCAGCATGGATAACCTCGACGAATGCGTAAAGGTCTTACAGGATTGAAAAGTTGTTATACCAAAAAACCGTTAGCAGGATAATCTCTTTTGCCCCGGATTGCCCCCGCTTTGATGTTGGGCAATATATTCACCCGCCCAGTCGCAAGAAAGGGAGGCAGATAGTCATCTGCCTCCCTTTTCGTTAATTGAACTTGTGGCACGCATTCAGGCGCTTTTACGCCGCTGCTCCTGCAATGGCGCAGCCGTCACGAAACTGCGAATTCAAAATTTGCATAGCGGATTGAACCGTTCAACATTAATCCGTTAATTCAGACAGACGATCAACAGCGTAAGACAACACCTTTTCAGCATTCATCGAGGCAAATGGATAGCTTTCAATGATGGCTATCGATTGCCCCTCTTTTATCAGCTTTTTAAGTTCAGGTAACTTGTACTGAATATGTGGCGCAACCAGGAAGCAGTCAAACGCAGGCGCCACGCTTGCAAAACCGTCGACACCCACGCCACTGATCTGAATTTGATACCTGTTTGCATCCGCAACGATCTGCATTTTTTTGGCGAGGGTCATCGCCGTATTACCAAACAAGCAACATATAAGTAACCTTTTCATGGTCCTGTCCTCTTATAAGATGCTTTTACACTATGCCTTACCTGAATGAAAAAATGTGGAGCTGTTCATTATTTCACCACTAAAGTGGCAATTTATCATTGCGTTTTTGTCTGCTCATTTCTCCCCTGCCCGCGCAGGGTCATCGAAAGGCTTTTTGCGTTGTTGATGCGCCGTTTGTACTCCCTTCATAAGCGCCAGGCTACTATTGCAGATGAGACGCGTGCGGCATGTACGCTTAACTTCCCTTCCTGCACTTGAGGTTTTTGCTATGCAACTTGAAGAACAACGGCTTATTGAAGGGCTGTTTCAGCGTCTGAAACAGGCAGAACAGCAAAGCGGTGCACGGGATGCACAGGCCGATCGGCTGATTAGTGATTTTGTCCGCCAGCAACCGGCTGCGGCTTACTACATGACGCAATCGATCCTGATTCAGGAAGCAGCACTGAAACGCCTGCATGCGCAGGTTCAGCAATTAGAAAATGAGGTAGCGACGCTAAAAAGCCAACCACCTGCCAGCGGCGGTTTTCTTAGCAGCCTGTTTGGTGGCGCCAGAAGCCAGCCCCAACAGCCAGCCAATAACTGGAACAGCGGACAACAACCCCCTGCGCCCAATTATGCCCAACAGCCACCGGCCTCTGCATCTCGGGCGGGAGGGTTCATGTCAGGTGCGTTACAAACGGCTGCCGGTGTGGCAGGCGGTGTGGTGATCGCCGACATGCTCACCAGCATGTTCCATCACTCGCAACCGCAAGAGATTGTGAACATTATTGAGCAGCCACTCGAACCGGTATCCAGTTTCACCAGCGATCCGACGCTCAACGATCTGAACCAAGGCAATTTTATCGACACTTCGGACCGGAGCTTTATCGATCCCAATGACGATAACAGTTTCCTTGATCAGAGCGACGACGACTTTGATACCAGCAACGATGACGACGGGTTTATTTAACCACCAATAATACCTGCCCTATCCGACAGTTTGCGTGGATGGGGCAATACCTTGATATAAATCTCATTTCCCTTCCCATTAAAAACGTAACACTCTCTTTCCAGACAGGGTCAAAGAAAAGCAATCCAAAAAATGAATATTGGATAGTTAATATGGCCCACATAAAATCTTAATGACGAATTAATGACAAAGATAAAACCTTAAACAAAAATTAAACAAAATCGTGATAGTTAAAAATAAACCAGCGAATAATGAACTTTTCTAAACCATCTCCCCTCTACACTTAATAGAAACCAACCTATTGATTCAAAAGAAAAATAAAACATCACAAAGCAATTCATTATTAATTTTATAAACACATCCTAAACAACTCTTTTTTTAAATGAACATTAAAAGAAGTTAGCACTCTCTTAAGGTTGAGTTAATAAACAACTCATAACCTAAAAATGTGTTTTCTACTTTATGGGCATATCGCGCCTCTGATTACAGTGCGTTTTCATATTGCCAGCATCGGTAAGGAAAAATAATGCATGAGTTTCTGCCTTTTTCTCGCCCCTCAATGGGCGAGGATGAATTAACAGCGATTCAGGATGTCCTTAAATCAGGCTGGATTACCACTGGCCCTAAAAATCAGGAACTGGAATCGGCTTTTTGTCAGTTGACGGGGAACCGCCACGCCATCGCGGTCAGTTCGGCCACCGCGGGCATGCATGTCACGCTGATGGCGCTGGGTATTGGCCCGGGTGACGAAGTTATCACCCCCTCCATGACCTGGGTTTCCACGTTAAATATGATCGTGCTGTTGGGCGCCACACCGGTGATGATCGATGTCGATCGGGAGACCCTAATGGTCACCGCCGAGTCCATTGAAGCCGCCATCACTCCCCGCACCAGGGCCATCATTCCCGTCCATTATGCCGGTGCACCAGCTGATATTGACCCCATTTATGCATTGGGTGAAAAACACCGCATTCCGGTCATTGAAGATGCCGCCCATGCCGCGGGTACCCGTTACAAAGGTCACCCCATTGGCTGGCGCGGCACAGCGATTTTCTCCTTCCACGCCATCAAGAATATGACCTGTGCTGAAGGCGGACTCATTGTCACCGACGACGAGGCGCTGGCTCAGCATGCGCGCAGCCTGAAATTTCATGGTCTGGGCGTCGACGCCTATGACCGCCAGACGCACGGGCGCGCGCCTCAGGCTGAGGTGATCGCGCCCGGTTACAAATACAATCTGGCGGATATCAACGCGGCGCTTGCCCTTGTTCAGTTGGGCAAGTTGCCGCAGGCCAATCAGCGGCGGGCAGAGATCGCTGCGCGCTATTTACGAGAACTGGCGCAGACGCCCTTTGCTCCCCTGGCGCTGCCTGCCTGGCCACACACTCACGCCTGGCACCTGTTTATTATCCGTGTCGATGAAGAACGGTGCGGCCTTTCCCGTGATGCGTTGATGGAGAGGCTGAAAGCGCGCGGCATCGGCACCGGCCTGCATTTCCGTGCGGCCCACACCCAAAAATTCTACCGCGAACAGTTCCCGAATGTGTCGCTACCTAATACCGACTGGAACAGTGCCCGCATCTGTTCTCTCCCGCTGTTCCCGGATATGACCGATGACGATGTCAGCCGTGTTATCGCCGAACTTCATCACATTGCGAGACGATAGCCATGTTTGACTCCACGCCCATTCATAAAGTGTCGGTTGTCATCCCTGTTTATAACGAACAGGAGAGCCTGCCGGAATTAATTCGTCGCACCCATGCCGCCTGCGATGCCATCGGCAAAGCGTATGAAATCCTGCTGGTCGATGACGGCAGTCAGGACAACTCCGCCAGCATGCTGGTTGAGGCGGCGCAAGCCCCCGGCAGCCATATTGTCGCAGTGCTGCTCAACCGCAATTACGGCCAGCATTCGGCCATTATGGCCGGATTCAGCCACGTGACCGGGGACCTGGTTATTACCCTGGATGCCGATTTACAGAACCCACCGGAAGAGATCCCGGCGCTGGTCGCCAAAGCGGAAGAGGGTTTTGATGTGGTTGGCACCGTGCGTCAGAACCGGCAGGACAGCCTGTTTCGTAAAACGGCCTCGCGCCTGATTAACCATCTGATCCAGCGTACCACCGGCAAAGCGATGGGCGATTACGGCTGCATGCTGCGCGCCTACCGTCGGCACATTGTGGATGCGATGCTGCACTGCCATGAGCGCAGCACCTTTATTCCCATCCTGGCAAATATGTTTGCCCGTCGGGCAACGGAAATACCAGTGCATCACGCTGAACGTGAGTTTGGTGACTCAAAATACAGCTTTATGCGTCTGATTAACCTGATGTACGACCTGGTGACCTGCCTGACCACCACGCCGTTACGCCTGCTGAGCGTGTTTGGCAGCATCATCGCCCTCACCGGTTTTGCGCTGTCCATCGTGCTTATCATTATGCGCCTGATATTGGGCCCGCAGTGGTCGGCGGATGGGGTGTTCACCCTGTTTGCTCTGCTGTTCACCTTTATTGGTGCTCAATTTGTCGGAATGGGCCTGCTCGGTGAGTACATCGGGCGCATCTATAACGATGTGCGTGCCCGCCCCCGCTACTTTGTCCAACGCGTCATTAGCCAGAATACTTCGCCTTCAACTGAGGAAATACCGCAATGAAAACCGTCGTCGTTGCCGATCACGATATGGGATGCGTGGGCATCCAGTCATTACTGGAAACGGGCTATGACATCGTTGCCATCTTCACCCATGCTGACGCACCGGGTGAAAATGCCTTTTTCAAATCGGTCGCCCGCCTGGCCGCTGAGCGCGAAATCCCGGTTTATGCGCCGGATGACGTGAACCATCCACTGTGGATCGAACGCATCCGTAAAGAAGCCCCTGAGGTTATCTTTTCCTTCTATTACCGCAACCTGATTTGCCGAGAGATCCTCGAACTTGCGCCGCGCGGCGCCTTTAATTTGCATGGCTCGCTGCTGCCGAAATACCGTGGTCGCGCCCCGCTCAACTGGGCGCTGGCAAATGGCGAAACTGAGACTGGCGTGACGTTGCACCGCATGACCGCCCGCGCCGATGCTGGCGGCATCGTGGCGCAACAGCGGGTCGCTATCGCACCGGACGATGTGGCGCTCACTCTGCACCATAAACTGTGTGACGCCGCGCGGGCATTGTTGAACCAAAGCCTGCCGCTGCTCCAGTCTGGCGACGTTATAGAGCGCGTCCAGGACGAGGCCGACGCCAGTTGTTACGGTCGCCGTACGCCGGAAGACGGTAATCTTGAGTGGGAAAAACCGGCCACCGCGCTGCATAACCTGGTGCGCGCCGTCTCTGACCCGTGGCCGGGGGCGTTCAGTTTTGTGGGCACCAACAAATTCATCGTCTGGAAAACGCGGGTTATCAACGATCTCCCCCCTGCCCGCGCTGGCACGGTTGTTTCTGTTTCGCCGCTGCGTGTGGCCTGCGGCGAAGGGGTGCTGGAAATCGTTACCGGGCAGACGGATAAAGGGGTCTGGATGCAGGGCTCGCAGCTGGCCCTATCGCTGGGCCTGGTGGCGGGCGCCCTGCTCAGCAGCAAGCCGGTTTCGACCATTAAGCGCCGTACCCGTGTGCTGATCCTCGGGGTGAATGGGTTTATCGGTAATCACCTGACCGAACGTCTGCTGCGCGATGATAACTTCGAAATTTTTGGTCTCGATATCGGCACCGACGCCATCAGTCGCTTCCTCGATAATCCGCGTTTTCATTTTGTCGAAGGGGATATCAGTATTCACTCCGAATGGATTGAGTATCACATCAAGAAATGTGACGTCGTGCTGCCGCTGGTCGCCATTGCCACGCCTATCGAGTACACCCGTAACCCGCTGCGCGTGTTTGAGCTGGATTTTGAAGAGAACCTGAAAATTATCCGTGACTGTGTGAAATACCAGAAACGCATTATTTTCCCGTCAACTTCTGAAGTGTATGGCATGTGTACAGACAAAAACTTCGATGAAGACAGTTCTAACCTGGTGGTTGGGCCGATCAACAAACAGCGCTGGATCTACTCGGTATCAAAACAGTTGTTGGATCGCGTCATCTGGGCGTACGGCGAAAAAGAGGGGCTGCGCTTTACCCTGTTCCGCCCTTTCAACTGGATGGGGCCGCGTCTGGATAACTTAAACGCCGCACGTATTGGCAGTTCACGCGCCATTACCCAGTTGATCCTTAATCTGGTAGAAGGATCGCCGATTAAGCTGATTGAAGGCGGTAAGCAAAAACGTTGCTTCACCGACATCAGTGATGGCATCGAAGCCCTGTTCCGTATCATCGAGAATAAAGACGGGCGTTGCGACGGCCAGATTATCAATATTGGTAACCCGGAGAACGAAGCGAGCATCAAAGAACTTGCCGAAATGCTGCTTGCCAGCTTTGAACGTCACCCACTGCGCGATAATTTCCCGCCGTTTGCCGGCTTCCGTGATGTCGAAAGCAGCAGTTATTACGGCAAGGGCTATCAGGACGTTGAGCACCGCAAACCGAATATTCGCAATGCGCGCCGTTGCCTGAACTGGGAGCCGGTTGTCGACATGCACAAAACGGTTGAAGAGACGCTGGACTTCTTCCTGCGCACCGTTGAGGTCACGGAACAGAAACCATGAAAAAAGTGGGTCTGCGCATCGACGTTGATACTTTTCGCGGGACGCGTCAGGGCGTACCGCGGCTTCTGGAAATGCTCAAGCGTCACGGCGTGCGGGCAAGTTTCTTCTTCAGCGTAGGACCGGACAATATGGGCCGCCATTTATGGCGGCTGATAAAGCCGAAATTCCTGATGAAGATGCTGCGCTCCCATGCCGCCTCGCTGTACGGCTGGGATATTTTACTTGCCGGAACGGCGTGGCCGGGGAGGAATATTGGCCGCGCCAATGCGGATATTATTCGCGATGCGGCGGCACGCCATGAAGTCGGGCTGCATGCCTGGGACCACCACGCCTGGCAAACCTGGTGCGGGGTGTGGGATAACGCTCGGCTTTTGCAGCAAATTGCACTGGGTAAGCAGGAGCTGGAAGCCATCATCAACGCTCCCGTCACCTGCTCTGCGGTCGCGGGCTGGCGCGCTGACCAGCGGGTGGTGAAGGCCAAAGAGGCCTTTGGCTTTCACTACAACAGCGACTGTCGCGGTATTTCACCCTTTACCCCTCTGACCGGAACAGGAAAAACCGGCACGGTGCAAATTCCCGTTACCTTGCCGACCTGGGATGAGGTGGTGGGGCGTAGCGTGAGTGCCGCAGAGTTTAACGATTTTATCATCGGCAAAATGCTCGACGATCCCGGTGTGCCGGTTTACACCATCCATGCGGAAGTCGAGGGCATCGCCTGGCGCGATACCTTTAACGATCTCCTGACGCAGGCCGCGCAAGCCGGGATCTGTTTTTGCCCGTTAAGTGAGCTGCTGCCGGAACATGTCCGCACCCTGCCCGTGGGCAAAATTGTCCGTGGCGAGATAGCAGGTCGTGAAGGCTGGCTTGGCTGTCAGCAAATGGAGAGAGCAGAATGACGAAATCTTCGCGCTACGGCCTTGCCGTTCTGGCGCTTTTCGCCCTCTATTATCTGGTGCCAGTGGAATGGCGCTTGCTCTGGCAGCCTGATGAAACACGCTATGCCGAGATCAGTCGTGAAATGCTCGCCTCTGGTAACTGGGTGGTGCCGCATTTCCTCGACTTACGCTATTTCGAAAAACCCATCGCCGGTTATTGGCTGAATAGCGTGGGCCAATGGCTGTTCGGCAGCAGCAACTTTGCCGTTCGGGCTGGCGCGATTTTTTCCACCGCCCTGGTGGCTTGTATGGTGGCCGGGCTTTCATGGCGCCTCTGGCGCGATAAGCGGATGGCGCTGGTGGCCGCAGCCATTTTCCTCACGATGCTGGAAGTTTACGGCATCGGGACTTATGCAGTGCTCGATCCGATGTTTGCCCTGTGGCTCATCGCCGCCATGTCTGTTTTCTGGCTGGCGACGCAGGCGCAAACCCGCTCACGTAAAGCATTGGGCTATTTTGCCCTCGGCGTGGCCTGCGCCATGGGCGTGATGACCAAAGGCTTTCTTGCCCTCGCCGTGCCGGTACTGAGCGTGCTGCCCTGGGTCATCGTAGAGAAAAAATGGAAGGAAGTGCTGAGCTGGGGGTGGCTGGCGATTTTCA
>DFPL01000062.1 GCA_002377245.1 Enterobacteriaceae bacterium UBA3516 | reverse complement strand
TACCGACACAAACGGCGTCATCAGGTGAAGGTCGGAAACCAGCGCCAGCGGCAGAAGGGTGCAGAAAAGATAGACCGTGCGCTGAAGAATCAACGAATAGGCAAACGGCACGGGCGTATTGGCGATGCGTTCGCATCCTCCCAGGCATCGCGAAAGCTCGTTAAGATTTTCATCTATGTTCTGCCAGACAAAATCGTTGATTTTACCCTCCCGACGCAAGCTGGCGTATTCTCTGCCAAGGAACAGCAGGATACGGTTCGCAGGCGTGGTACTGCCCATCACTTCGGTTGCCCTGTCCGCAGGGAGTAACCTTTGCATGTCCGCTGTGGCGTCCATTTGACGCAGCTGATGATTGAGCTGCCAGCTGAATGCGGTCACATAGCGTGAAAGTTTGAGGTGGGTAGCCGTGTCGTCCGGTAATGCGCTTATCGTCTGGCGCAACAGGCTGCGGGAAGTGATAGACACCGACCCCCAAATCATTCTCGCCTCGGTATAGCGGCTATAACTGGCGTTATTACGAAAACCCAAAAATATCGCAATGGCGATGCCCAGCAGGCTGAAGGGAGCAACCGTGAGGTGAATATTCAGGTTTTCGTAGTACGGCCAGGCGACGATGGCCACGACAGACATGAACAGATTTAGCCCAAGCCGGAAGATAATCATGGACAGCACCGAGCCGTGCCAGTTGAAGAGCCGGACAAACCAGCTCTGGGGAGGACGAACGATCATACAAGTTCCTTTACATGCTTTTATTTTATTTGCAGGTGGCCAGTGCAATGCTGGCGCCAGAATTGTAATCGGTTAGCATTTCCCCGCAAGTCTCATTAGCTATGCTGTCAGGAACAGGTTGAAACGAATTATTTCGGGCCGAACATGGCCTCCAGTTGCTTCTCATCCGGCATGCCCACAACCTGTTGCAACTCCTGCTTGTCATTCATGTAGTAAATCGCGGGTGTCGCGTTCGCGCCGGTTTCATCCATCAGTTGCTGGTGGTACTGAATGGCGTTAAACACCGCTTTGGACGTTTTTTCCGGGAACGGCGGGAGCTGGTTACCCTTTGAGGCTTCATAAGCACCCCAGGCTTTCGCCGGATCGTCTGCGCTCAGGATGGCCGATGCATAGCGCCCACTTTGTGGGTTGATGACGGCAACCAGCAGCGTGCTTACCTCTGCTTTTCCAGCGGTTATCCACGGCTGGGCGGCGGCCCAGAACTGCTTGCAATACGGGCAGAAGGGATCGGCAAACACCACCACTTTGCGTTTGGCATCCGGGTTGCCCTCTTTAATGCCCTGGGCTGCGGTGAGTTTTTCCCACAGCTTGCGCCCCTGTGGAATGTAGAGCTCGCTTTTGAACACCTCTTCACTGAGGTTGTTGCCCTTTTCATCATAAAGATACCCTGAAATAGCATGCTTACCGTCCGGCGTTAGCCAGACGGTGACCCCCATGTCCTGATACTGACCCAGCCAGGTTCTTAGCCCGCCGTCGGTCTTCACCTCTTTGATGATTTTGATGCCCTGTTTTTCGATTTGTTGAACGGCGGGGGGAAGCGGCTCACTGGCCCAGGCCAGCACTGGCAGGGCGGCAAAGAGGGCGAGATATTTAGGCAACATGGTGAGGTCCTTTTAGCGGGCAGGTGCGTTTAAACTGCCATTGCGGTCACAGTGTGCTATTCATGGTAGCGACCCCCAACAAAAAGGCGACATATAAATGGACAGCAGGCTGCAAAACGCGATTCAGCTGCGAAAGCAGGGAGAGCATGAACAAAGTCGGGCCGCACTCCATCTTCTTTTGGATAACCCGCAACTCGCTGCGCAGGCATTGCTTCATATTGCCTGGTCATTCGATAACGAAGGAAAGGAGCATGAAGCCGAGCAGGCCTATCGTGCTGCGCTGAATGCGGGGCTGGACGGTGAAGAGCGGTTCGACGCACATTTCGGGCTGGCTTCGACCCTACGCTGTCTTGGAAAATATGCTGAGGCCAAAGCGAACTTCGAGGAGATTAGGGCGCAATGGCCCCATGCGAGCGAAGTCAGACCTTTCCACGCCCTTTGTCTGCACAACCTGGGTGAGCATCAGCAGGCAATTGCCCTGCTGCTGGAACATATTGCCGACTCGCCTGACGTGCGAACCGCACCCTACGAAGCCGCCTTGCGTCACTATGCGCAACAGCCTGATAAAAAGTGGTAAAGCCCGCCGTCGCTTTACCACCTCGCCGGGTTTAAGCGTGACGCAACATCGCCACTAAGGCTTGCGCGACCCCTTCAGAGCTGGCCGGGTTTTGCCCGGTGACCAGCTTGCCATCTTCAAGAATGAAGGGTGCCCAGTTGGGACCTTTCTGGTAGTGCGCGCCCTGTGCAATGAACTCATCCTCAATCAGGAAAGGCACCACGTCGGTCAGTTCCACATCCGCTTCCTCACCATTGGTGAAGCCGGTGACGGTGCGCCCTTTTACCAGCGGTTCGCCAGAGGCGGTTTTAACATGGCGCAGCGCACCCGGCGCATGGCAGACAAAACCGATGGGCTTGCCGGCACGCTCGAACGTTTCAATCAGTGCAATGGAGGTGGCGGATTCAGCCAGATCCCAAAGCGGGCCGTGGCCACCGGGGTAAAAGACCGTGTCAAAATCGTCCGCGCTTACGCTGTCCAGTTTCACGGTATTGGCCAGTGCCTGTTGCGCTGCCGAATCCGCTTTAAAACGCTGCGTCAGCGGAGTCTGAAAATCCGGCATATCACTTTTGGGATCCAACGGCGGCTGACCACCTGCAGGCGAGGCAAGGGTGATATCGGCCCCGGCTTCTTTGAATACATAGTAAGGCGCGGCAAACTCCTCCAGCCAGAAACCCGTTTTTTTACCGGTATTGCCCAATTCGCTGTGTGAGGTCAGCACCATCAATACTTTCATTGTTCTCTCCAGTTAAAGGGGGCACGTTCTGTATGCCACATCAGGGATAAACACGGCGGTGTCGGCAACGCCACATCACATGCTCTGGTAATGATAGCGGTGGCGTCGTCGTTAAGTCTCAGAGTCGGAAAACTCCGGTCAATGAAAGCCTGGCGGGCAAGCGGAAGGGAAAAGTGACTGCCGGGCCTGTTTCCTGCACGCATAGGCTTTTCCATCGTCGAGAAATGATAGCTGATAGCGTAAAATACGATTTAACAGGCTGTTAGCGTAATAGCGGGGTGCACGTTGGATGAATATCAAACAACTCAAATATTTTTGTCAGGTGGTAGAGTCGGGGGGAATAAGCCAGGCGGCTAAAGCCTTCTCTCTGGCGCCGGCGGCGATTAGTTTGCAGATAACGGCACTGGAAAAAGAGTTAAACGGTGAGTTATTCAATCGCGGTTCAAGGCCGATGACCTTAACCCGGCTGGGGGAGTTCCTGTTTAAAAAAGCCCATGAAGTGATTTTTAATTTCGAAAAACTGGAAAAGGATGCCCATCATTACGCTCAGGCAAAATCCACCGAACTGAATTTGGGCTTTGTCCGCTCGGTAATGTTTAATTTGATCCCCGAAACCATCAAGCTGTTTGCGGAAAATTATGGTCATATCAACATCACCCTCAAAGAGGTGCTGTCTGAATATCAACCTGGATTGCTCATTGAAGGGGCGATTGATGTTGGGTTTACACGCGAGATGGAGCTGCATCAAAGCACGCCGGAGCAAGGGCTTATTCGCGAGCTGATTTTTATCGATCCCCTGGTGGCGGCCATCCCGATGAATCACTATCTCAGCCGAAAAAACTTTATCACCCTGCGAGATTTCTGTAATTCACCGTTTATTATTTTCCCCAGCGATCCCAAAAGCCGCTATTCAGTTCATATCCTTAATAAATTCAGTGAGTATGGCGTGCAGCCCGCGGTATCGCATCGGGCGGTAGAAATTCATACTGCACTGGCGCTGGTTGGCGCAGGACTGGGGGTCACGCTGGTGGGGAAATCAACGATACCCAATAATCGCCAGGATATTATATTTCTGCCCATCGCCGATTTTAACTGCCTGAGCTATATCTATGCGGTGTATAACGCTAAAAGCAGCAACCCGAATATTAGCCACTTTATTGAAATGATGAAAAGGGTTGTCGAATGACAACCCTCAGTGGTTAATGCTTATTTTTCAGGAAATTTTTGCGTTCAGCTGTTTCTCGGTCAACGGCTCGGTAATGGTGAATAACACCAGTAAGCAAAGGAACGAACCGAAGGCCATAAAGCCAAACACGTGCCCCCAGGTGTAATGATCGAGCAGATAACCGGCAACCAGCGGGCAGAGCGCACCGCCCAACTGCCCCCCGGTATTGATGAGCGCCCCGGCAACCGGGAAAACTTCTTTCGTGGTCAACGCCATCGGGTAGACCATGTACGCTGAGAAGCCGAGGTTGAACAGAATACCGGTCAGCAGTAACAAGGGCCCCAGGATCAGGGCGTTATCCGGTGCGTTGATCAGAATGACCATCATAATGACCGTGGCGATGGCCGACAGCATCATCAGCGGTTTACGGCGCTTGTCGAGAATACGGTCAGAGCACCAGCCCCCAATGATATTACCGATGACCGCGCCGATCCACGGCGCAGACGCCAGCATCCCCATGGTCGCAATCGAAAAGCCTTTTTCGTTCATCAGGTATGTTGGGATCCAGGCCAGCAATACGTTAACAATCCCCATCATGAAAAAGTAGCCGAGCATGCTGCCGAGAATATTCCACGATCGGAAAATGCCTTTTGACGAGTCAATCAGCGTGACTTTGCGTGAGCGGATGAGCTTATCCAGCCCGGCAAAATTACGCACTGGTGCTGCGGTCGGGGTCGCGCTTTCGGGGGCATCGGCAAGCGGGAGATCTTTTTCTTCAATCAGAGCGATTTCCGACTCGGAGCAAAAACGGCTCTCCTGCGGCGTATTAGGAACCAGCAAGTACCAGATAACGCTCAGGAAAATACCGGGAATCGCGAAAAAATAGAAGACGTAATGCCAGCTGTAGTAGTAGAGGATCAGCGCGCACACTGGCGGCACCAGCACCGGGCCAAACTTTGCAGCGGAGAGGAAAATGGCGGTGACAATGCCTTTTTCCCGGGATGGAAACCAGCGGTTAATGGTTGAGGTTATCCCAATTGGTAAAGGACCTTCTGCCAGGCCCAGCACAAAGCGGGAGACCTTCAGCCCGAGGATCGAGGTAGAAAAGCCCACCAGACCCGTGGCAATGGAGGTTAAAATCATCGACAGCGAGAAGATTTTACGCACGCCAAATTTTGCATACAAAAAACCACTGGGGATCTGCGCGATCGCGTAAGCCAGCAGGAACAAACTTGCCAGCGCGCCCGCTTCAGTATTGGACATGTGAAAGTCTTTACGAATAAAAGGTAACACCACGCCTATATTGGCTCTGTCTGCTGCGGCAATGGTATAAACCAAAAAAATGAGGGCGGTTATCACCCAGCGAAATTTACTGCTCTTTTTTATGGTAGTCATATTTAGGTGCTCGTAAATGTAGGTTTATTTATTTATATTTTTTGCGGTTATAATATTCAGGCAGCGATGAGTCGCTTTTTCCAGGATATTACGTCAGTCCGGATCTTTTAATCCCAGGGCACCGAATACGGTATGTAGCGCCATTAATTCTGCCGTGGAGGCACCCGCCATAATTTTCTCTTTAAAGCGCTGCTCTTTTTCTTCCCGCTGTTCAGACAGACGAATAACGTCATCCAGTTGCGCCTGTTCGATGACCACAAGCCCATCGGCGTCACCGACTATAATGTCTCCGGGGCGGATAATACAGTCATTAATAAAGAGCGGGACGTTGAGCTGGCCCGGCTGTTTTTTTTCGGTACCGCGTATGCACAAGCCTTTAGCGAACACGGGAAAGCCCGCGTCAATCATCGCTTCGCTGTCGCGGACAGCCCCGTTAACCACTAAGCCTGCCAGCCCAATCGCTTGTGCCTGCGCGGTTAAAACATCTCCCCAAATGCCTGCACCGGTAAAACCGTCGCAGTTGATCACTAATACCTGGCCTGCTTTAGCATGCAGCATTGCATAATGGATCATCAGATTATCCCCCGGACGCATTTGCAGTGTCAGTGCCGGCCCGGCCATTTTCATACTGCGTGCCAGAGGTGCAATAGCAGAATCAATCGCGCCAATAGCGCCTTGTGCTTCATGAATTGTCGCTGTCCCCAATTTATTCAGGCGGGCAATTTTAACGTGATCTAATTGCGTATTTGAATACGTCATTGTTTATCCTTTGTTATCATTTAACAGGCGAGCGAAAATAATCAAGGTAATATCGTTGTGGAGAATTAAAATTACGCTTTCATCCTCACCAGATAATTATTTTCCCTTTGCATTTATCATAATGAGTAAAAGAAGCTGAACAATAGTCGTTTATTTAATACAGATTAAGAAAAACTTAATCAGGATGGCTGCTCGCACTGGTAAAAGAGTGGCTATATGAGGAAATTCTTTTAAATCAACATATTAAAAACATTTTTATATTATTAACTTATTTTTAGCGGGCTATTACAGTGTGATTCTGTGATATCACAACCTGTTTTTTATGCGTGGGCATGCGCCATGGCGGCTAAAAGGCCGATTTCAGCGGCGTGGGCCGCTGAGATCTGAAGGGGGATTATTGATTCGTCAGGTTCTGACATTGCGCCGAGGCGTATTGCGCGGCACTCAGGGGGACGTTATCCAGCGCTTTTTTGATGGCGGATGAGGAGGAGAACTGGCTAACCGCATCGCGCTGCATAATCTCAAAGCTTTTTTGGATATTGGCGGTGATGTCATCACAATTTGCGCCCTGATTGAGCCCGCCAATGACCACGTTATCCAGTCGCTGGCTCATTTCCGCGCCCATTGCCTGACCGGCTTTGATCGGGTCTGCCTGGCCCTCTTCCGGCATGGCGCCGGTGAGCAATGCGGACTTGTACAGCGCCTCTCCCAGGGTCACCTTCGCTGCGGCAACGGCTTCTTCATTGGCCGGGGAAGCCAGTGCATAACCTGAAGCGGTAAGCATAAAAATTGTCGTCATGACGGCCAGTTTCATTAATAACTCTTTTGTGGTTACAGGGTGAGCCTGGTTCAACCCGCAGGAAGACACGGCGGCAACGGCGCGAGATCTTCATAACGTCCTCTGACCAGGATGAGTGAATGCCCTAAAAGGCATCGGTTCCGCGGATTCGTGCTGTTCGTCCGCATCGAATCTATTAGCGCGATGAATTATAACGTTCAGCGGTGCATCTGCCGTCAATAATATACCTCTATGTTGAAAGAGCGTGATGCTAATTTCTGCCCGTGAGAAAGGCAGGCGTATCAGAGACGGGGTGAGAACGCGCCTGGCGCCGGAAAGTCCTTCGCTCACCGCGCTTAAAGGTGTAAAATTTTTGCAACTTTAAGGGGGCGCGATGACTGGAAAACGCATAAACCGTGAAAAACTGACGATCCGTAAAATGATCGTGCTCTACCAGCAGAAAAATCCGCTGGCGGTGCAGGATAGTGCGCATTATGAGGCATTAAATGCCTATGCCGATAAGCGGCTGGATAAATGTGTGTTTGGCGAAGAGAAACCCGCCTGTAAACAGTGCCCGGTTCACTGCTACCAGCCTGCAAAGCGCGACGAAATGAAACAGATCATGCGTTGGGCCGGGCCGCGTATGCTGTGGCGACACCCGATCCTGACGATTCGCCACCTGATTGATGACCGCCGTCCTGTCCCGGCGTTGCCGGAGAAATACCGCCCGAAAAAATAGTCCGCCGTGGCAGGCACGGCGTCGGATACTAACAAATCCGCGGGAGAGGTTCGGCGTGGGGTAAATCCAGAGTACGTTTTACACCGTATAAACCCGCCAGTCGTACCCCTTTACGTTCAACCACTTCCCCGATGATAGCGGCATCCTGACCGAGCGGATGTGAGCGCAACTGAGACAGGACGCAGTCAGCGGACTGACGTTGTACTGCTATCACCAGTTTTCCCTCGTTGGCAAAGTTCAGTGCTTCCAGACCCAACAGTTCGCAAACGCCCCGCACCGCCTGTTTGAGAGGCAATTCCCGCTCGTTAAGTTCGATGCCAAAACCGCAGGATGCGGCAAATTCATGGGCGACAGCGTTAACGCCGCCACGGGTCGCGTCACGCAGCGCTTTCACGCCGGGTATCTGGCGCAGCGTTTGAATGAGCGGCGTTAACACGGCGCAATCGCTCGCCAGCTCAC
Source organism: Enterobacteriaceae bacterium UBA3516 (assembly GCA_002377245.1). Lineage (GTDB taxonomy): Bacteria > Pseudomonadota > Gammaproteobacteria > Enterobacterales > Enterobacteriaceae > CBFFRJ01. Next base: position 22,437 of record DFPL01000062.1, on the reverse strand, counting down.
CGTCCAGGCCCAACTGTTCACGCAGGTTGAGGATGGTCGCCCCGTGGTCGCCGAGCGTACCACTCACCAGCAGCACATCACCGGGTTCAAGAGTAGCGGCTCCCCAGTGGATGTCAGAGGGGATAGCTCCTAAGCCAGCGGTATTGATAAAGAGCTTGTCTGCGGCGCCGCGCTGCACCACTTTAGTGTCGCCGGTGACGATCGCCATGTTTGCGCTGCGAGCGGTCTCCGCCATGCTGGTGACCACCGCCTGCAGCGTCTCCATCGGCAGGCCCTCTTCAAGAATAAACCCGCAGGAGAGGTAACGCGGGATAGCCCCGCTCACGGCAATATCATTCGCCGTACCGCAGATTGCGAGTTTGCCAATATCTCCGCCGGGAAAAAAAAGCGGATCGATGACATAGCTGTCGGTTGAGAAGGCCAGTCTGTCTCCGCTGGCGGTGAGCGTACTCAGGTCAATGCGGGCCTGGTCTTCTTGCTCACATAGCCACGGATTGGCAAACGCCTCCATAAAAAGCTGGCTGATTAATTGCTGCATGGCCTGACCGCCGCTACCGTGCGCCAGTTGAACCTCTTTCATACTTCACACTCCTGAGCACGATACTGATACCAGGCGGCACAGGCACCTTCAGAGGAGACCATCAGTGCGCCAAAAGCGGTTTGTGGATTACAGGTATTGCCAAACAGCGGGCAGTGATGGGGTTTGCATCTGCCGGTCAGCACCTCGCCGCAGCGTGCGCGCGGGTCATCACAGGTTTGCTGCGGCGCAGGCTGAAAATGTGCCTCTGCATCAAATGAATGGTAAGGCGGCGTTAAGCAAACGCCGGACTCCTCAATCATTCCAAGACCACGCCACTCGCTGTTACCGCGCACGGCAAAGACGTCAGCGATCGCAGCCTGCGCGCGTCGGTTGCCTTCGTCAGGCACCACACGACGATACTGGTTTTCTACCTGAGGCCGGGCAGCGAGTTTTTGCTCTACCAGCATGATGACGCCCTGTAACAGATCCAGCGGTTCGAAACCGGCAACCACCAATGGGCGATGGTGGTCGTCGGCAATAAAGCCATAGGCATCCGTACCGATGACCATGCTGACGTGGCCCGGTGCCAGCAGGGCATCAATGCCATTATCCGGCTGCTCCAGCAGGCTACGCAGGGTAGGGATCAGTGTGATGTGCTGGCAGAAGAAATAAAAATTGCTCACCTTGCGCAGCTTTGCCTGCTGAAGGGTAATGGCGGTGGCGGGCATAGTGGTTTCAAAACCGAGGCCAAAGAAAACCACTTTGCGTTGTGGATTTTGTTGCGCCAGGGTGAGAGCGTCGAGCGGCGAGTAGACGATGCGTATGTCAGCTCCCCGTGCTTTTGCCTGTAAGAGCGAGCCATTTTTTCCCGGAACTCGCATTGCATCCCCAAAGGTGCAGAAAATCACCTCCGGGTGACGGGCAATCTCTATGCAGCTATCGATTCGCCCCATCGGTAATACGCAGACCGGGCAGCCGGGGCCGTGGATAAACTCAATGTTTTCCGGCAGAAGCTGATCGAGACCGAATTTGAAGATCGCATGGGTATGGCCGCCACACACTTCCATCACTCGCAGTGGTCTTTTTGCGGTATAGCTCAGGAGCCGGGCCCGTTCATTGAGATGCGCAATGAGCTGCATTACCTGCTCGGGCGCACGGTATTCATCAACAAAGCGCATTATCGCTCCTCACCAAACAGGAGGGCGCCAACGTCTGGTTCGACGTCATACATGTTTTGCAGCGCAGCCAGCGTTTCTCTGGCTTCCTCTTCGTTAATGACGCTCATGGCGAAACCCACATGCACCAGTACCCACTGCCCTAAGCGGGACTGACCGGACTCGTCCACGCTACCCACCAGCGTCAGGTCGACCTCGCGCTGAATACCGCACACATCAACCCTGGCCTGATGGCCCTCAATGGCACTGATTTGCCCCGGAACGCCTATGCACATCGTTGCGTCTCCAGCCAGTTCAGCCAGGTGTCCATGCCTTCTCCACTGGTGGCTGAAATAAGAATAATTTCGATGGACGGGTTCACCTGCCGTGCGTACGCGAGGCATTTTTCGACATCGAACCTGAGGTAGGGCAACAGATCGATTTTGTTGAGCAACATCAGCGAGGCAGCGGCAAACATATGCGGATACTTCAGCGGCTTGTCTTCGCCTTCGGTCACTGACAATACCGCTACTTTGTGGCGCTCGCCCAGATCAAAGCTGGCCGGGCAGACCAGATTGCCGACGTTTTCGATAAACAAAATCCCGTTATCAGCAAGCTTCAGGCGTGGTGTGGCATCGGCAACCATTTGTGCATCCAGATGACAACCTTTACCGGTATTGACCTGAATTGCGGGCGTGCCTGTTTCACGTATACGGGCCGCATCGTTGACGGTTTGCTGATCGCCTTCAATGACCGCACAGGGTACATGTGCGGTCAGGCGGGTTAATGTTTCAGTCAACAGCGTGGTTTTGCCCGAGCCGGGACTGGAGACCAGATTAAGTACCAGCTGGTGTTTGGCCGCAAAATGCGCGCGGTTGCGGGCGGCTATCTGGTTGTTTTTATCCAGCACGTTGATTTCTACTTCCAGCATCCGGCGCTGACTCATGCCCGGCGCGTGGGTTCCGGCCTCACCGTGCCCGTAGTGTAAATCACCTTGTTCAAGCGTGGTCGGTTTGAAATTGTCGGTTCTGATATCGGTAATACTGATGGCAGGGCGACGGGCAGGCGCAAAGGGCGCACTGCGAAACGCGGAATGGGGGTTATGTTCATCACCCTCAATGTAGAGATTGCCGTCCTGACAACCACAGGTTGTACACATTGCTCACTCCTCAATTTCCAGCCGTTGGATCTGCATGCCGTCATCGGCAACGATCTGCAGGGTGTCGCTGTTGCATTGCGGGCAGCGGCGGACCTGCTGGCTCAGTAATGTCACGTAGCGCTGGCAGGTTTCGCACCAGCACTCCGCCTGTTGTTCTTCGATGTGCAGTTTACAGCCCTCAGCGAGTGTCCCGCGGCAGACCAGATCAAAACAAAACGTTAATGCGGCAGGTTCTACGCAGGAAAATGCGCCAACTTTGATCCAGACCTCAGTGACCCGTCGTGCGGCGTGTTGCATGGCCTGCTGCTCAATAATTTCCAGTGCCCGCTGGCACAGCGTGATTTCATGCATGCGGCCTCCTTATCTTTCGCACGCATGTTGCAATAACGGTGCCAGGCTTCTTCACATTAATACGGCGCGGATCAAGGCGATATCGCATCGTTTTCCAGCAAAATGAGCCCCACTGAACGTCCGGAGCCTGAGGCCAGTGACGAAAATGACGGTGGCTGGTTACGGCTGTCGTCAAAAATGACCGGGTAAAAACTTAGACCGGCGAAATGCCCTCCAGCGGGCGAGGAGATAACGTGACGGACGTATTGCTTTGTGTGGGGAACAGCATGATGGGTGACGATGGTGCTGGCCCGCTGCTGGCAGAGATGTGTGCGGCAAATCCGCCGGGAGGCTGGCAGGTGATTGACGGTGGCAGTGCACCGGAAACCGAGGTCGTCGCGATTCGCGCGCTGCGTCCAAACCGCCTGTTGATTGTGGACGCCACTGACATGGGGCTGAATCCGGGGGAGATCCGCATCGTTGACCCGGACGACATCGCTGAGATGTTCCTGATGACCACGCATAATATGCCCCTCAATTACCTTATCGAACAGCTGAAAGCGGATGTGGGCGAGGTGATTTTTCTCGGCATCCAGCCCGATATCGTGGGATTTTATTACCCGATGACACCGCCAGTAAAAGAGGCGGTGCAAGCTGTTTATGCTCGTCTCCCTGACTGGCAGGGCGGCGGTGGATTTGAGCAGCTGTAGACGATTGCCCGGTGCGACCAAACGCCGGGTTAAGTGAGCGCTATGACGGGTCACATTGATTCGCCAGTTCAATAATTAATTGCCCATGGGTGATAGTCACTTTCACCCTGGTCCCGGTAGGGAAACCCGCCTGCTGCAACCAGTCTCCGGTTAGATTGAGCGAGGCATGTCGACTAAAATGGGTGGCAAGCAATGTTTTGGGATCTTCATGCCGCTTTCTGACGTAGCCCACTTTTAAATGGCGTAACGCTTTGACGATGGTGTGCTCCTGAGAAACTGATTCCCTGTTCATAATCCACTCCTTAAAGTTCACTGCCTGCTGACGTGCCAGATAATGGGCGTTGCACGCATACTCAGATGACATTACTGTATATAATTACAGTGTCATTGGAAGCGCGGAAAGTGAAAAATGGAAGCCAGCTTCAGCAAAAATGATGCAACGCCTGTAACAGGAACGAATCGAATTCAACGGCGTTTAAAACTGCTGGAAAATAAAGGTGGGAACAGCGCAGCGGGGAGAAATAATCCCTCTCCCGCCACAGTGGGAAAGGGATTATCAACGGGCTCATCAGTCTAAATCGGCCCCATTACTGGCAATGACTTTCTTATACCACCAGAAGGATTTTTTGCGTTTACGTTCGAGCGTGCCGTTACCGGCATCATCCCGGTCGACATAAATAAAGCCGTAGCGTTTGCTCATTTCACCGGTGGAGGCGGCAACCAGATCGATGCAGCCCCAACTGGTGTAGCCCATCACCGGAATACCGTCTTCAATGGCATCGCCCATTGCGCGGATATGCTCACGCAAATAGCTGATGCGGTAGTCGTCTTCGATTTCGCCTTCGGCATTGAACTCGTCTTTCGCTCCGAGGCCGTTTTCCACCAGGAAAAGCGGTTTCTGATAGCGATCGTACATCATGTTCATGGTGATACGCAGACCCAGCGGATCAATGCCCCAGCCCCACTCGCTCACCTGAACATGCGGGTTACGCAGCGATTTGACGATATTCGCCGCCGTGGTGTTCAACTGGTTCATCTCTGCCGAAGCGCAACGCGAGGCGTAATAGCTAAAAGAGACAAAATCGACGGTATTTTTCAGAATCTCATCGTCGCCAGCTTCTTTAACAATGCTGACCCCTTTTTCACGGAACACGCGCGCCGCATAGGCCGGGTAGGTGCCACGGGCCTGCACATCGATAAAGAACAGGTTTTCACGGTCTTTTTCCAGCGCCGTCCACACATCTTCCGGTTTGCAGGAGTAAGGGTAGAAGTTGCCGCCTGCCAGCATACAACCGACCTGGTTTTCCGGGTTCACCTCATGGGCGATTTTGGTTGCCAGTGCGCTGGCAATCAGCTCATGGTGCGCGGCCTGGTACTTCACCTGATCCTGGTTCTCACCCTCTTCAAACACCAGACCGGCTCCCGAGAATGGGCTATGCAGCATGATGTTAATTTCGTTAAAGGTCAGCCAGTATTTCACCAGACCATCAAAGGCTTCAAAGCAGGTGCGCGCGTAGCGGGTAAAGAACTCCACCATTTTACGGTTGCGCCACGAGCCGTACTCTGTGACCAAATGCATCGGCACGTCGAAATGGCACAGCGTGACCAGCGGCTCGATGTTGTACTTTTTNNTAGAGGCGGCTCCAGGCAATGGAGGTGCGAAACACGCCAAAACCCATCTCCGCCATCAGCGCGATATCTTCTTTGTAGCGATGATAAAAATCGATCGCCTGGTGGCTCGGGTAATATTCGTCTTCGCGCAGGGTGAAGCGTTTCTCCTGGCCCAGTTTAACCGGCAGACGGTTGACACCGTGGGGAATCATATCGACGGTAGTTAACCCCTTACCGCCTTCCAGATACGCCCCTTCAGACTGGTTGGCGGCAATGGCACCGCCCCATAAAAATCCTTTCGGAAAGACTGACATGCGTTACCTCGCTCGTATTCAGGCTCGTGCTTCTTGAACAGGGGCAGACGTTTTCGCCTGCGCTTTCTGCGCCTCTTCTTCAACCGGGATATCTTCAAACCCGAGAAGCAGCGTCAGGATAAAGGAGAGCACCACCGCCAGTGCCATCACACCGAACACCCAGACGATGGTCATTGGGTTTGCCGGGTCGAAGAACTGGACGCTGGTAAAGAGACCCGGTGCCGCCATCGAGTGGCTGGCAAGGCCAGCGATCCCGGCTATAGCGCCACAGATAAAGCCGCTAATCAGGCTCGCAATCAGTGGCCGTTTCAGCCGTACCGCCACACCGTAAAGCGCCGGTTCTGAGATGCCTGCAAGGATAGCAGACGCGGCGGCAGCCAGTGCGGTCTGGCGCAGTTCCGGGTTTTTGGTTTTCCAGGCAACCGCCAGAGATGAGCCGCCCAACGACAGGTTTGCACCGATTTCAGATGGCATGACCATGCCTTCTTTGCCGGTTTCGGCGATGGTCTGAATGATGGTAGGTGTAAACACCCGGTGCATACCGGTCATCACCAGCAGCGGCCACAACGCGCCCATGATAGCCACGGACAACCAGCCCAGATAGCCGTGAATGGTGTAAACCAGAGACGAAATGCCGCTACCAATCCAGATGCCCAATGGCCCAATGAGCACAATGGCCAGCGGAGCGGCAATCAGCACAATCAGCATCGGTTTGAGGAAGTTTTTAGTGACCGCCGGGGTGATTTTATCCACCCAACGTTCGATATATGACAAGCACCAGGTCATCACCAGCGCCGGAATAACGGTATAGGTGTATTTCACCGCCGTGACCGGAACAAGCGCAAACTCTACATGCTCACCCTGAGCGGCTTTCGCCATCAGCTCGATAAAGCTCGGATGCACCAGCACCCCGGCAATGGCAATCGCCAGCGACATATTGGTTTTGAATTTCACCGCCGCCGAGGCTGCGACCATCAATGGCAGGAAGAAGAAAGCCCCGTCGCCGATGACGGTCAGGATAGTCAAGGTTGACGAACCTTTAGGCAGCGCGCCCGACATCTCCAGCACCATCGCCAGCAGTTTTACCATTGAGCCGCCGATGATCGCCGGGATCAGCGGAGACATGGTGCCGATCAACGCATCGAGGATTCCAGCGCCAATGCGTCTGAGCGTCAGTTTTTGCTTACCAACGGGTTGCGCAGGCTGCATGTCGTTTGGCAGCAAAGCGGTCACCTCCCGAAACGCATGCGACACTGCGTTGCCGATAATCACCTGGCACTGGTTTTCATTGCGAACGACACCCATCACGCCGCTGATGCTCTTGAGTTCAGGGCTATTAATTTTGGTTTCGTCTTTCACCACGAAGCGCAGGCGCGTCATGCAGTGGGTGACGGCTGCAACGTTATCCGCACCGCCCAGCGCGTTCACAACCGCACTGGCCAGCGCCGCATAGTTCTTCGACATCGGGTTATATCCTGTTTAATCAATAAGGTATGCCTTCAGCACGCGATTATTTCCCTGCTGCTGAAACACTCAATAGGAAACCGGTTCCACAAAATCATGATGAGTTTGTTATTAGGAAACAAGATCGAAACTTGGTCTAATTTTCATTTTGTGATGGTGATCGCTCATTATTTTTCATTGTTGTTTGTCGGGTTACGACATTCGAACCAGGGTGAAGTACACTGCAAGGCATCGAAATCAAACGGATAAGCAAGATGACCACGATGCTTGAAGTGGCGAAGCGGGCAGGGGTGTCAAAGGCAACGGTTTCGCGTGTGCTGACGGGAAATGGCTATGTCAGCCAGGAGACGAAAGACCGGGTATTTCAGGCGATAGAAGAGAGTGGCTATCGCCCGAATCTGCTGGCGCGTAACCTGGCCGCTAAAAAGACGCAAACCCTGGGCCTGGTGGTCACTAACACCCTCTACCATGGGGTTTATTTCAGTGAATTACTGTTTCATGCCGCCCGCATGACGGAAGATCAGGGTCGGCAGTTGATTCTGGCAGATGGGAAACACAGCGCGGAAGAAGAGCGTGACGCGATTCAGTATTTACTCGATTTAAAATGCGACGCGATTATTATTTACCCCCGCTTTTTAAGCATTGAAGAAATGGATGCCATTGTGAAAAAGCATGCGCAACCTATTATGGTCCTCAATCGCCGTTTGCATAATAACAGCAGCCACTGTGTCTGGTGCGATCAAAAAGCATCCAGTTTTCATGCCGTGACGACGTTAATTGAAATGGGGCACCGGGAGATCGCCTTTATCACCGGTTCGCTCGATTCTCCAACCGGTATTGAACGCCTCTCAGGCTATAAAGATGCACTGACGAAACAAAACATAAACATCCGCAGTGAATTGATTATTGAGGGGAAATGGACGCCACAAAGCGGCGCGGCGGGGGTGGAAACCCTGCTGGCGCGTGGTGAGAAATTTACCGCACTGGTCGCCAGCAATGATGATATGGCGATTGGTGCGATTAAAAAATTACACGACAAAGGTATTACGGTACCCGAAAAAGTTTCCGTGATTGGGTTTGATGATATTGCTATTGCGCCTTATGTCGTACCTGCATTATCAAGCGTCAAAATACCGGTAACGGAAATGATTCAGGAAACCATTGAGCGCCTGGTCTTTATGCTGGATGGCGGTGATTTTAAATTTCACCCGCCGTTTATGGGTGAACTGATGTTGCGTGATTCACTTATTTCTCTTCCCCGGTAATTATTATCGTCAGCTGTCATCGTCACTTCTGTCGATGACAGCCTCCTGAAGGTCCTCCTCGCAATAATCGCTATATATTACAATTACCTGCATTCTGGCATGGAATATGTATAACCCGGCATGATGAAACTCATTGCTGGAGAAGACGATGAACCGTTTTATTATGGCGGATGCCAGTAAATGTATTGGTTGCCGTACCTGCGAGGTGGCCTGCGTGGTCGCACACCAGCCGCAGCAAGACTGTGCAGCCCTTACCCCTCAAACCTTTCTACCCCGTATTCATGTTATTCGGGGCATCAATGTTTCGACGGCCACCCTGTGCCGCCAGTGCGAAGATGCGCCCTGCGCTAACGTCTGCCCCAATGGTGCCATCCGTCGCGACAAAGATTTCGTGCATGTGATGCAGGAGCGCTGCATTGGCTGCAAAACCTGCGTGGTGGCCTGCCCCTATGGGGCGATGGAAGTGGTGACGCGTCCGGTGGTGCGCGAAAGCAGCGCAGGGCTACATACGTTGGGGGCGAAGGCTGAAGCCAACAAATGCGACTTATGCTACCAGCGCGAAGCGGGGCCAGCCTGTATGGAGGTCTGCCCGACCAACGCCTTGCTCTGTGTTGACCGAAATATGCTGGAAACGATGAGTGCGGAGAAACGCCGTCGTACCGCCCTTGAAAGCGCGGTATCCCTGGTTTTCTAGAGTTTACACTTTCACTTTTAACAGGTCTGTTACTGATGAAAAAAATTACGAGCGTATGTCCCTATTGCGGCGCGGGCTGCAAACTGAAACTGGTGGTGGATAACGGTAAGATTATTCGTGCTGAAGCTGCCGACGGAAAAACCAACCAGAATGAACTGTGTCTGAAAGGCTATTACGGCTGGGATTTTCTGAATGACACCAGGCTGCTGACCCCGCGGCTGACGCAACCGATGATTCGCTACGAACGCGGCGGCAAACTGACCCCGGTTAGCTGGGATGAAGCCATTCGCTACACCGCCAAACGCCTTGGCGACATCAAAGCCAAATATGGCCCCCGTTCTATTATGACCACCGGCTCATCGCGTGGCACCGGTAACGAAACCAACTTCGTGATGCAAAAATTCGCCCGTGGTGTGTTGCACACCAATAACGTGGACTGCTGCGCTCGCGTCTGTCATGGCCCGTCGGTAGCGGGTTTACAGCAAACGCTCGGCAACGGCGCGATGAGTAATTCCATTGGCGATATCGAAAACTCCAGCTGCCTGCTCGTCTTCGGCTACAACTGCGCTGACTCACATCCGATAGTGGCGAGACGGGTCATCAAAGCAAAACAAAACGGGGCGAAGATCATCGTCTGCGATCCCCGTCGCATTGAAACCGCGCGCATCGCCGATCAGCATCTCCAGCTTAAAAACGGCTGCAACATGGCGCTTATCAACGCTTTTGGTCATGTGTTGCTGGAAGAGAAACTCTACGATCAACACTACGTGGCGAGCTTTACCACCGGGCTGGATGCGTACCGCGACATCGTTAAAGACTATGCCCCTGAAGATGTCGAACATCTGACCGGGGTTCCGGCGAAGCAGGTGCGCGAAGCGATGCGAACCTTTGCTGCTGCGCCAACCGCCACCATTATGTGGGGCATGGGGGTCACGCAGTTCGGCCAGGCGGTGGATGTGGTGAAAGGCCTCTCCAGCCTTGCGCTGCTGACCGGGAATCTGGGCCGTGAAAACGTCGGCGTCGGGCCGGTTCGCGGGCAGAACAACGTGCAGGGTGCCTGTGACATGGGCGTTATTCCCAACCAGTTCCCTGGCTATCAGGATGTGGTTGACCCGCAGGTGCGGGCGAAGTTTGCCAAAGCCTGGGGCATTGACCCGGCCGTCATGGACGACAAAGTGGGCGTGCGGATTACTGAAGTGCCGCACCTGGCGCTGGAAGGAAAAGTGAAGGCCTATTACATCATGGGGGAAGATCCGTTGCAGACCGAAGCGGACCTCAGCCTGGTGCGCAAAGGCTTTGAAGCACTGGATTTGGTGGTGGTGCAGGACATCTTTATGACCAAAACCGCAGAACAGGCGGACGTACTGCTGCCAGCGACCTCCTGGGGCGAGCACGGCGGCGTCTTTACCTGCGCGGATCGCGGGTTCCAGCGTTTTGAAAAAGCCATTGAGCCAATGTATGACGTCAAACGTGACTGGGAAATTATCAGCCTGATCGCCACCGAGATGGGCTACCCCATGTATTACGACAACAACCAGCAAATCTGGGATGAACTGCGCGAGTTGTGCCCGCTGTTCTACGGGGTAACCTACGAAAAAATGGGTGATATGGGCCATGTGCAGTGGCCGTGTCCGACGCTGGATCACCCCGGCACCCGCTACCTCTATAAAGACAACAAGTTCGACACCCCCGACGGCAAAGGGCTGTTGTTCGCGGCCCCCTGGCGCGCGCCTGCCGAAGTACCGGATGCCGAATTCCCGCTGGTGCTCAGTACCGTGCGAGAAGTCGGGCACTACTCTTGTCGCTCAATGACCGGCAACTGTGCGGCGCTGCAAACGCTGGCCGACGAGCCGGGCTTTATGCAGATAAACCCGCGTGATGCCGCAGCACTGGGCATTCAGGACCGGCAACTGGTATGGGTGGAGTCCCGCCGGGGCAAAGTGATCACCCGCGCGGACGTCAATGAGCGCACCAACGTGGGTTGTGTCTATATGACCTATCAGTGGTGGATCGGTGCCTGCAATGAACTGACCCAGGATAATCTCGACCCCATTTCAAAAACGCCGGAAACCAAGTATTGCGCGGTGCGGGTGAGTGCGATCAACGATCAGCCGTGGGCGGAAGAGTACACTTCCACCACCTATCAGCAGATGAAGACGCGCTTGCGTAATGCAGTGCTGCAATAACCCTATGGCATCAGAAAACGGTGTGTGCATTCGCATTTATGGAAAAGTGCAGGGGGTGGGCTTCCGCCCCTTTGTCTGGCAACTGGCAAGGCGGCTGCAGCTTAACGGCGACGTCTGTAATGACGCGCAGGGCGTTGAGGTGCGTTTGCTGGGTGACGAACACCGTTTTCTCGCGTTGTTATATGACCAATGCCCGCCGCTGGCGCGTATCGACAGCACCCGTGTCATGCCCTTCAAGTGGGCGGAATTACCTGACAGTTTCACCATCCGCCAGAGTGCGGGTGGTAGCATGAACACGCAAATTGTGCCGGATGCGGCGACCTGCCCGGCCTGTCTTGCGGAGATGAACAACCCGACTGAACGCCGCTATCGTTATCCGTTCATCAACTGCACCCATTGCGGCCCGCGCTTTACCATTATCAATGCCATGCCCTATGACCGCCCCTTCACGGTGATGGCGCACTTTCCGCTTTGTCCGGCCTGCGAAGCCGAGTACCGCAACCCGGCGGACCGGCGTTTTCACGCCCAGCCGGTTGCCTGCCCGGTATGTGGCCCACAGCTTGAGTGGCGAGGGGCGGAACATACACTCTCCAGAGAGGCCGCGTTACAAGCTGCGATCGCGCTGTTAGACGCAGGTGGCGTGGTCGCCGTCAAAGGGCTTGGCGGTTTTCATCTCGCCTGCGACGCGCAAAACCCGCAAGCGGTGGCACGACTGCGCGCGCGCAAGCGCCGTCCGGTAAAACCGCTGGCGGTGATGCTGCCGTCACCGGCTGGTGTAAGCGACAAGGCGCAGCGCCTGCTGGCTTCTCCTGCTGCCCCTATTGTGCTGGTGGCAAAACACTGTGTGCCGGCACTGTGTTCCCTGATTGCGCCGGGGCTGGATGAAGTGGGGGTGATGCTGCCCGCCAGTCCGTTACAGCATCTGTTAACTCAGGCAGTCGGGCGCCCTTTGGTGATGACCTCCGGTAATCTCAGCGGCAAGCCGCCCGCGTTAACCAATGAACAGGCGCTGGTCGATCTCGCTGAGATAGCCGACGGCTTTTTGCTGCATAACCGCGATATTGTGCAGCGGCTGGACGATTCCGTGGTGCGTGAAAACGGTGAAATGCTCCGTCGCTCACGAGGCTATGTACCCGACGCTTTCCCGCTGCCGCCGGGCTTTCACGCGGTTCCACCTCTGCTAAGTCTGGGGGCGGATATGAAAAATACCTTCTGTCTGGTGCGTGGCGAACAGGCGGTGCTGAGTCAGCATTTCGGTGACCTTAGCGATGAGGGAGTCAAAGCGCAGTGGCAGGAGGCGCTACGCCTGATGCAGGACATCTACGATTTTACCCCGCAGAAGGTCGTGAGCGATGCCCATCCGGGCTATGTCTCACGCCGGTGGGCTGACCGGATGGGCTTGCCGGTTGAGATCGTGCTGCATCACCATGCCCATATTGCCGCCTGCCTTGCGGAACACGGCTGGCCGCGTGAGGGAGGGGACGTGATTGCTCTTGCGCTCGACGGCATCGGTATGGGCGAGGACGGCGCATTGTGGGGTGGGGAGTGTCTGCGGGTGAACTACCGGGAGGTGGAGCATTTGGGCGGCTTACCTGCGGTTGCCCTGCCTGGCGGCGATCTGGCGGCAACACAGCCGTGGCGCAATCTGCTGGCGCAGATGCTGGCGTTTGTGCCGGACTGGCAGCATTTTCCCGAAACCAGGCGCATTCAACAGAAGAACTGGCCGCTGCTGGCGCGGGCCATTGCGCGCAACCTGAATGCACCGCTGGCCTCTTCCACGGGGCGGTTGTTTGATGCAATAGCCTGTGCGCTGGGGTGTGCGCCAGAACAACTGAGTTACGAAGGCGAGGCGGCGTGTCAGCTCGAAGCGCTGGCGATGTGCTGCGAAAGCGTTGCCCATCCGGTCACCCTACCGCTCAACGGCAATAGGCTCGATTTAGCCACCTTCTGGTCGCAATGGCTCAACTGGCAGGCAGAGCCCGGGGCGCGGGCGTGGGCATTTCACGATGCGCTGGCTCACGGGTTGGCGACGCTGGCACGGCGAGAGGCGCGGGCGAGAAAAATAGCTACCCTGGCCTTCGGCGGCGGCGTGCTGCATAACCGCTTGTTGAAATCCCGCCTGGCATTTCACCTGGCGGATTTCACCTTGCTGTTTCCTGCACGTTTCCCTGCGGGCGACGGGGCCATCGCCCTGGGGCAGGGAGTTATTGCTGCGGCGCGGGCGCAGACAACGCCTTAAGCAGCGCAAAGGCGGTTTTCATGTGATCTTCGCTGACCACGAAGGCCCGCAGAACCTGCTGCTCATCCACCCCTTTTGCCACCATGCCCTGGGCATCGGTGGTGATGTGCCAGTTGAGATCACGACGCGCGCTCTCGCCTGCCAGATGCAGCGGCAGGGCGGGCGTTTTTACCTTCACCAGCATCGCGGGCAGGTTGAGCGGCGAATTCACCCCGAGCAGTTGCTTAGCGAGGAACATGGCGCAAAGCTGGATGGGCTGCAGGAACGGCATCAACTGACCGTTGATCTCCGCGCAATCACCCAGCGCGTAGATACCCGGCTGGCTGGTTTGCAGCGTGCTGTCGACCACTATGCCTCGGTTAATCCTGGCGCCGGCTTCACGCGCCAGCGCCGTTTCCGGCACCAGACCGGTGGCAGCGACCACGGCATCCACGTTAATCTCCAGCCCATCCTCAAAACGTGCCGCAATGCCCGATGGGGTTTTGCTTAGCCCATCGAGACGGGTGTTGAGCAGCACACGAACGCCCATTTCAGAAAGACGGTGCTGTAAGCGGCTGCTCACTTCCGGCGGCATCAGCGAGGAGAGAATACTCGCGGCGCTGTCGACCAGCGTGACCTGCTTGCCCGCCCGGCGAAAATCCATCGCCAGCTCCGTGCCAATCAGCCCGCCGCCGACAATCAACACCCGGTTTGCATCCCGAAGCTGGGTTTCACAGGCCTGATACTCCTGCTGACTGTTAAGGGTAAACATCAGTTCGCTGCCCGCGACCGATGGCACAAACGCCCGTGCCCCGGTGGCCAGCACCAGCTTGTCGTACTGCCAGCGGTTGTCGGCGCTTTTCACCACTTTCGCCTGTGCATCCACTGAGATGATGCGGGTGTGCGGGAAGAGGCGCAGATTGAACTGCTCGGCAAACTCCCCCGCCGACTGGCGGGTGAGGTGGCTTGCCATTTGACCGAGGCTCAGGACATGGCTCAGGTCCGGTTTGTTGTACTCGTCCATGCTGTCGCTGGCGATTAGCGTCAGCGGGACGGTGGCATCCTGTTTGCGGATGTTTTTCACCAGCTGCCGGGCGGCAAAGCCCGACCCGACAATCACAATGCCTGCGTTCATACGGCCTCCGTTGCCAGCGCGTCAAACACCTCTTTACCGAGGGAACATTCCGGGCACAGGAAGTTGTCCGGGACCTCACTCCACGGGGTGCCTGGCGCCACATCCTGCATTGGCTCGCCGGTAGCCGGATCATAAATCCACTGGCAGACGCTGCACTGCATGCACGGGCCGAGGTCAGCGGCGGCGTTGGCGGCACAGGCGCAGGCGGACTCTTCCACCGGCGCGCTTTTTACCGCTGCAGGCAGCGGAGCGAGCGCCCACTGACGGGCAATTTCACGACCATGCTCACGGCAGACTTCCAGCGCGTCAAAGTCCGGGCGCCATTTGGCTTTCAGGCTCAGGGACATCTCAAAACCGGCATCCTGCAGGCGGGTAGAGAGGCGGTCTACCGCACCGCCGCTCCAGCCGTGAGAACCAAAAGCGCTGGCGCGTTTGTTACGAAAACGCAGACCGGTCATCTCTTCCACCAGACCGGCAATTTTCGGCATCATCACGTTGTTCATGGTGGAGGTACCGACCAGCACGCCTTTAGAACGGAAGACGTTGGTCAGAATGTCGTTTTTATCGCTGCGCGCCACGTTGAAGATTTTCACTGCCACGTTCGGGTCGACTTCGTTAATGCCCTGAGCGATGGCATCCGCCATCATGCGGGTGTTGTTGGACATGGTGTCGTAGAAAATTGTAATCCGGTCTTCCTGGTAATCCGCCGCCCATTTCAGGTACAGCTCAACAATCTGGGTGGGGTTTTCGCGCCACACCACGCCGTGAGAGGTGGCAATCATATCTACCGGCAGGTTGAAGCCGAGGATCTCGGTGATTTTTGGCGTCACCAGGCGGCTGAACGGGGTCAGGATGTTGGCGTAGTAGCGCTGGCACTGTTCGAACAGTTCGGTCTGATCCACTTCATCGTTGAACAGACGTTCGTCGCAGTAGTGCTGACCGAAGGCGTCGTTACTGAACAGCACCGCGTCGCCGGTCATGTAGGTCATCATGCTGTCTGGCCAGTGCAGCATCGGGGTTTCCACAAAGATGAGCTGCTTGCCGTTACCAATATCCAGCGCGTCGCCGGTTTTCACGGTGTGGAAGTTCCACTCCGGGTGATGGTGATGACCATTGATCGAGTCGATGGCATTGGTGGTGCAGTAGATCGGGGTGTTGGGGATGTACGACATCAGCTCGGTTAAGGCTCCGGCGTGATCTTCTTCGGCATGGTTAATAATGATGTAGTCGATGGCGTTGAGATCGATCTCAGCGCGCAGGTTCTGCACGAACTCACGGCTGAATTTATGATCGACAGTATCGATGAGGACGTTTTTCCCTTCACGAATCAAATAACTGTTATAGCTGCTGCCGCGCAGCGTTTTGTACTCGGTGCCATGAAAGTCGCGTACTTCCCAGTCACGTTGGCCAACCCAGTGAATGTTATTTTTTACATGAATAGTCATTTTGATTACCTGTTCGGAATGAAATAAGTTGTATGAGCTATATCAAGATGCGTGCCAGTTTTTATCTTATTGATATATATTGTTTTTATTTCACATAACCCGAGATGGGTAGTCATAATGACTATGCTATTAATGGTCAATATGACACTATGAGTTGTCAAAATGACAGTGAGGCGAAGATGAGTTTTTCAGTGGATGTACTGGCGGGGATCGCCATTGAATTGCAGCGCGGAATCGGTCATGCGGATCGTTTCCAGCGATTGATCACCACGCTGCGCCAGGTGCTGGAGTGCGATGCGTCGGCGCTGTTGCGCTATGAGTCACGGCAGTTCATTCCGCTGGCGATCGACGGCCTGGCGCAGGACGTGCTGGGCCGCCGCTTTACGCTGGAGGGGCACCCGCGGCTGGAGGCCATTGCCCGCGCCGGAGATGTCGTGCGTTTTCCGGCAGACAGCTCGCTACCTGACCCCTATGACGGACTTATCCCCGGTCAGGAGAGCCTGAAAGTCCACGCCTGCGTCGGGCTGCCGCTGTTCGCCGGGCAGAGCCTGATTGGCGCGCTGACCCTGGATGGCATGGAACCCGATCGGTTCGACAGCTTCAGCGATGAAGAGCTGCGACTGATTGCGGCACTGGCGGCGGGTGCGCTCAACAATGCGCTGCTGATTGAGCAGCTTGAGAGCCAGAACATGGCACCCGGTGTTCCTGCGGCGTTCGAACAGGTGGCCCATACCGAGATGATCGGCCTTTCCGACGGCATGACCCAACTGAAAAAAGAGATTGAGATTGTGGCTGCCTCCGACCTGAACGTGTTGATTGGTGGGGAGACCGGCACCGGTAAAGAGCTGGTGGCGAAAGCTATCCATGAGAACTCGCCGCGCGCCGCCGATGCGCTGGTCTACCTTAACTGCGCTGCGCTGCCGGAAAGCGTGGCGGA
Source organism: Enterobacteriaceae bacterium UBA3516 (assembly GCA_002377245.1). Lineage (GTDB taxonomy): Bacteria > Pseudomonadota > Gammaproteobacteria > Enterobacterales > Enterobacteriaceae > CBFFRJ01. The sequence goes on along the minus strand of DFPL01000062.1, from coordinate 5,295 downwards.
GAGCGAACTGTTTGGTCACGTGAAGGGGGCATTTACCGGGGCCATCAGCAACCGCAGCGGTAAATTCGAAATGGCCGATAAGGGCACGCTGTTTCTCGATGAGATTGGCGAGCTGTCGCTTTCGCTTCAGGCCAAGCTGCTGCGCGTGCTGCAGTATGGCGATATTCAGCGCGTCGGTGACGATCGCAGTTTACGGGTGGACGTACGCGTACTGGCGGCGACCAACCGTGACCTGCGTGAAGAGGTGGTCGCAGGGCGTTTTCGTGCCGATCTCTTCCACCGCCTGAGCGTCTTTCCCGTGTGGGTACCGCCGCTTCGCGAGCGGGGCGAAGATGTGGTGCTGCTGGCGGGCTATTTCTGTGAGCAGGCCCGGCTACGCCTGGGATTGGGGCGCGTGGTACTCAGCCCACGAGTGCGGGCACATCTGCTGGCGTACCGCTGGCCGGGCAACGTGCGCGAGCTGGAACATGCCATTCATCGTGCGATTGTGCTGGCGCGCGGAACGCGTAACGGTGATGAGGTGGTGCTGGACGTGCACCATTTCGCTTTCAGCGACGAGCCAGAACCCGTAACGACGGCGGTAAAAACGCTGCCGGAAACTCCCAATCTGCGCGAAGCCACGGATGCCTTCCAGCGTGAGATCATCAGCCAGGTGCTGGCGCAAAATCAGCGTAACTGGGCAGCAAGCGCACGTGCGCTGGACATTGACGTCGCCAACCTGCATCGGCTGGCGAAACGCCTGGGTCTAAAGCGCTAGATAATGCCGGCCTGGTAAAATGCCTGCAGGTTGATGGCACCCACCAGCTTGCCGCTGTCATCCACCACTGGCGCTGCGGCAATCTTGCGCTTCATTAACGCCTCTTTGGCGTCGATTGCGCGGCTTTCGGCGTTCAGCGTGAACCCGCCCGGGGTCATCGCCTCGCTGACCGGGGCGGCCAGGGTGCCACCGGCTACCAGCCAGCGGCGTAAATCACCATCAGAGAAGATGCCTTTAATTTGCTCAGCCTGGTCGCAAATAGCCACCATACCCAGCCCGGTACGGCTCAGCTCCAGCATTGCGTCCATCACGGTGGCATCAATGCGTACGTGCGGCACATCGTCTTTACGCATTAAATGATGAACCCGGTTTAACAAACGCGCGCCCAGTGCGCCCGCCGGGTGTGAACGGGCAAAATCTTCTTCATTAAAGCCACGCGCCTGCATCACCGCCATCGCCAGCGCATCACCTAACATCAGAGTGTTAACGGTGCTGGAGGTCGGGGCGAGGTGCATTGGGCAGGCTTCGCGTTCAACGGAGATATCCAGTACGGCTTTAGCCGCCAGCGCCAGCGGGGAGAGGGGTTTACCGGTCATGGCGAGCAGCGTCACCCCGCGCTCTTCGAGGCGCGGCAGGATCAGCTCCAGCTCTTTCGCGGACCCGGAGTAGGAGATAAACAGCAGCACGTCCCGGCTTTCAATCATTCCAAGGTCGCCATGCAGCGCTTCGGCGGCATGAACAAAAAAGGACGGGGTGCCGGTGCTGGCAAGCGTAGCGGCGATTTTCTTACCGATATGACCAGACTTGCCAATACCCGAAACGATCGCTTTGCCCTGGCAGTGGATCAGGGCGTTCGCGGCCGTCAAAAAATCCTCGCCCAGCCGCTCCGGCAGGCGGCTGGCTTCCGCAAGCTCCAGCAGCAGCGTTTGGCGGGCGGTATTCAGTAACATCTCACTCATGGTTTTCTCCGGCAACGATCACCTCAATGCCTTTGGCTTCCAGCGCGGCACGAAACTCAGCCGGTATCCCGGCATCGGTGATCAGTTTATTGACGCTCTCAAGACTGCAGACAATGTTTGGGCTTTTACGACCGAACTTTGAGGAGTCGGCCATCAGGATCACTTCCCGCGCCGCGTTGCACATCGCTTTGCTGACGCTGAACACCTCGTTAAAGGTGGTCACCCCGGCGTCTAAATCGATCCCATCGGTTCCCATAAACAGTTTGTCGAAACTAAATTGTTCAAAGGCATTTTCTGCCAGTTGGCCGTGAAAAGAGGCGGATTTTTTGCGGAAGGTGCCGCCGGGCATCAGGATGGTTTGCTCGTTGTCCAGTTCCGAAAGCGCATTAACAATATGCAGGCTGTTGGTCATAACGGTGATGTTGTTGAAGTGGCTGAGCAGGGGAACCATTTGCAGTACCGTGCTGCCTGCATCAAGGATCAGGGAATCACCGTCCTGAATAAAGCTGACCGCAGTGCGGGCAATCTCACCTTTCTGCCGGGTATTGATCAGCGTCTTGTGATCGATAGGCGGGTCCGTTTCATCTTTACTGAGAACCACACCACCGTAGGTACGAATCACCGCGCCCGCATGTTCAAGCGCCACCAAATCCTTACGGATAGTGGTACCGGTGGTGTCAAAAAACGCGGCCAGCTCTTCAACGGCGCATTTTCCCTGCTTTTGCAGATGCTCAAGAATGGCCGCTTGTCGTTGACGTGGTTTCATAAGCGCTATTGTCCTGCGTTAAATTTCGAAATGATAATTTCGCAAGCTAATAGCGTTCACAACGAAATTATCCATGTTTCATTTTAAGCGCTAATGATAAAGCATCCTGGCAGTTGCGATCATGGGGAAAGATCACGTCAGGTTCTAATTCTTGACGTTTTAATCCATCAATTGCATCAATTTTAGTCGGTCGGGCGAAAACCGTCAGGCCGCGCATCAGCAGAGAGCCGCTGACCCGATCCCGATCGTCGAAGGCCACGGCGAGGACCACCCGTGGCTTAAAGCGCCCGCCGGATCGCCCGACGCCGACCCGCCCCTGCTGGCAGAGCGTGTCGAATGCGCGATTAAACTGGCGAATCTGCCAGCCACCCATTGCCATTTGGCTGAGCCAGGCAATAGCGGCGAGGGTAATCAGTGCAGAAACCATATCAGCTCCTTAATTGCCGGGTGGCGGCTGCGCCTTACCCGGCCTACGGTTCGAGGTTTTGTAGGCCCGGTAAGCGAAGCGCCACCGGGCGTTTATCTACAATCAGAACATCACCTGCCCGCCGGTGACGTTGATGGATTGACCGGTGCAATAGGCGGCTTTCGGGCTTGCGTAAAACAGCAGCACGTTCAGCACATCCTGGTAATCACAGCCGCGCTTTAACGGCACTTTGTCGATGTAATGCTGTTCGACCTCCTCCGCGGCAATGCCCAACTTGCTGGCGTATTGCGGAATGAGGGACTGGAACATCGGCGACTTCAGCAGGTTGCCGAGCATCAGTGAATGCACGGTAATGCCGTACTCTGCCAGATCCAGCGCCAGTGATTGCGTTAGCCCCACACCACCGAACTTGGCCGCGCTGTAACCCGAGTTGTGCTTGCTGCCGACTTTGCCGGATTTGGAGTTTATTTGAATAATGCGTCCCTGAATGCCATCGCGAATCATCAGGCGCGAGAACTCACGGGCGCACAGGAAATAGCCCACCAGATTCACCTGCAGCGAGCGGTCAAAATCCCCGAGCTGCACGTCGCTGATAAACCCCGCCTTGGCGATGCCGGCACTGTAGACCAGCAGATCCACGCGACCAAAAATTTCATCGACTCCGCGTGACAGTGCGAGCACGCTCTGCTCGCTGGTGGCATCGGCGCCAAAACCGTAGGCCATCCCATCCCCATACTCGCTGTTGATCTCCTGGGCGGTGGCGGCGGCTTTATCACTCTGAATATCCACCACTGCAACGCGGTAACCCTCTGCGGCCAGCCCACGGCAGAGGAACGCACCGAGCGTCTGCCCTCCACCAATGACAACGGCAACCTGTTTCATACCTTTCTCCTTACGACTTAAGCGACAAATTTCAGTGTGCAACCGGGGATGATGCCTGCTGGCACCTCTCCTGCAACATGTACCGTGCCAGGGTATTCCGCCTGCGTCTGTCCATCGAAACGCAGGGTGATATGCCCAAGCTCACGTAAATTCAGCTCCGCCACGTCGCCTACGGCGGTGACCGGGTAGCATTGATCGCCCAGTTCAAACTGCGCGCCGGGCCGCAAGGCCCCCGACAGCTCGCCGTGACAATGAATAAAGCAAAACTCGGCCACATCGGCGGGGGCACCTTCGCGGAAGGTGATCAGCATCCGGTCGCTGAGGGCATCGCGTGCGCACTCGCCAATCTGGGTAATGGTGGTTTGATAGATCACGCTCATGAATAACCTCTTATTGATAAATAAAGCCGGAAACAAACCAGGCAATCAGCACCGTCGGCGCACCGGTTAAGAAGCGGCTGACCAGCACGGAGGGGACACCCACGCGTACCGTGTCCTGGCGGGCTTCTGCCAGCGAAAGACCGACGGGGATAAAGTCACATGCCGCCTGAGCGTTAATGGCAAACAGGGCGGGCAGGGCGAGGTGCGGGGGAATATTGCCCTGACCGATCTGCACACCAATCAGCACACCGATAACCTGCGCGATGACCGCGCCCGGGCCGAGGAACGGCGACAGCAGCGGGAAAGAGCAGATCAGCGCCAGCGTCACCAGACCCAAAGGATGACTGGCGAGCGGAGCCAGCCCGTGGGCTATCCAGTCGCCGAGGCCGGAGGCCATGATTATCCCGATGAGTGCCGAGACGAAGGCCATAAACGGCAGGATGGTTTTCAGCACCGTGTCGATAGTGTCGCGCCCGGCCTGAAACAGGACCGCAACGGCGGAGCCCATCCCCATGCCGACTTTCGCCAGCAGACCGTCGCTCTGTTCGGTGATTTTTTTGCTGCTGTCGTAATCGCGCCCGGCGGCGTCACGCTTCACAGGCTGGGGGGTGGCCGCGCCATCCTGCCAGTAAATGTTCTCTTCCTTGACGCCGGAGACATAAATATCTTCAAGGATGTACTGCGCCAGCGGGCCGGACTTTCCTGTGGCGTGAATGTTCACGGTAGGAATACGGCGTTTGGGGTAAATGCCGCAGCGCAGAGTACCGCCGCAGTCAATGATGGCGACGCCAATTTCCGCTTCGGCGGGTTCACCCTCTTTAAAACCATCGACGGCTTCCCAGCCGGTCATTTGCGCGAGTTTGTCGACGATTGCCGGACGCGTGCCCGCGGTGATGTAAACGATCTTCTTGTTGACGCGGGTATCGAGCACCAGCGGGCCGCCCCAGCCACCCGTTCCCTTTTCAATCACAATATGACTCATGATGTTGCTCCGGCGAGATGTACGTTTTTCTCAAGCTGAATGCCCATTTTTTTCTCGAAAATCGAGGTGGTGAGGTCAGTGACCCAGCCACGGAAGAAGTTGGTGACGAGACCGACCAGTAAATAGCTCACCGCCAGCGGGC
>DFPL01000063.1 GCA_002377245.1 Enterobacteriaceae bacterium UBA3516 | reverse complement strand
TGACCTTATGTAATGCCAGTGCGGTGGTGCGGCCAATAGCAAAGTAATGCGGCTGCACTGGCCAGGTTTGGTGGATCTGCCGTAAGTGAGCCTGGGCGAACGTCACAGCATGTTGTGAAAGGACAAAAACCAGATCGTCCGCGGTGAGCGAGAGTAACCTGGTCGCCAGGGAATTCAGCTCGCGGCCCGGCGAAAACTCGATCAGCGGAAAGCTCCATGCCACCCGACCCAGTGCGCGCAACCGGCTCACTAAAATATCCCCTGCGGGGGAGGGGCGGGTGACAAGAATAGTCATGCGGGCGCATCTCCGTTATACACGTCGGCCAGAATTTCGCGTGCGCCGTTTTCCAACAGCTCTTCAGCGAGCGAAATACCCATCTGAACGGCGTCTGCCGGATGACCACGTCGTTCGCCACGAATGATGGCTGAGCCATCCGGTGCGCCGACTAACGCGCGCAGCCAGAGCTCACCGTCAATCAGTTCAGCGTAGCTGCCAATCGGTACCTGGCAGCCGCCTTCCAGCCGGGTATTCATGGCGCGTTCGGCTGCAACACGCAGCGAGGTCTCATCATGATTGAGTGGGGCGAGCAGTGCGCGGGTATGCTCATCCGCGAGGCGGCATTCAATACCCACTGCGCCCTGGCCCACTGCCGGAAGCGAGAGTTCCGCTGGCAGTGCCTGGCGAATACGGGATTCCAGACCCAGGCGTTTGAGCCCTGCCACCGCAAGAATAATGGCGTCATAGTCACCGTTATCAAGTTTGCTAAGACGCGTGCCAACATTGCCTCGCAGGGAACGTATCACCAGATCCGGGCGACGNNCGGCGTAAACTTGACGTGCCAACTACGCTGCCAATCGGTAATGCCTCCAGGCTCTCGAAGTGATTGGAGACGAAAGCATCTCGCGGATCTTCGCGCTCACAAATCGTTACCAGCCCTAAACCGTCCGGGAATTCAACCGGCACATCCTTCATGGAATGCACGGCAATATCGGCACGGTTTTCAAGCAATGCCAGTTCCAGCTCTTTAACAAACAAGCCTTTACCGCCCACTTTTGCCAGAGGCGTATCCAGAATCACATCACCACGCGTCACCATCGGTACCAGTTCAACCGTCAGGCCTGCGTGGTGCGCTTCAAGGCGCGCCTTAACAAAATGTGCCTGCCAGAGCGCAAGGGGGCTTTGCCGTGTGGCAATTCTTAAAACATTGTCTAACATGCTTGTTACCGTCATTATCGTCTGTTGACCATCCTAACATTGTTGTCCTGGGGTGTCAGGTTTGCGGTGAATGCACGGGAAGTGGTGGGTTTTACCATCACGACAAGACTCGCCTAAGTCGTAAGTGGGAATTTACACGTAGTGAAGGGTGCTACAATGGTATGTAGCGCATCTTTCTTTACGGTCAATGAGCAAGGTGTTAAATTGATCACGTTTTAGACCATTTTTTCGTCTTTACCACCATAAAGTGTAGGGCGAAAAAGGGTGACGGCTAAATTGGCTTTTCTGTAACCATCAGGCGATATGTCTTGTACCTCTATATTGAGACTCTGAAACAGAGACTGGATGCCATCAATCAACTGCGTGTGGATCGCGCGCTTGCTGCCATGGGTCCTGCTTTCCAGCAGGTCTACAGTCTGCTGCCGACATTGTTGCACCATCATCATCCGCTGATGCCGGGTTACCTCGACGGTAACGTTCCAAAAGGCATTTGCCTTTACACGCCTGATGAAACCCAACTGCACTACCTCAATGAACTCGAACTCTATCGTGGCATGCCGCCGCAGGTGTCGGCAAAAGGCGAACTGCCGATTACGGGCGTCTATTCCATGGGGAGTACCTCTTCGGTAGGGCAGAGCTGCTCGTCCGATCTGGATATTTGGGTGTGCCATCAATCCTGGTTGGATAACGAAGAGCGCCAGCTATTGCAACGCAAATGCAGCCTGCTTGAGAGCTGGGCTGCGTCGCTGGGGGTGGAAGTCAGCTTCTTCCTGATTGATGAGAACCGTTTCCGCCATAATGAAAGCGGCAGTCTGGGTGGTGAAGACTGTGGCTCGACGCAGCATATTTTGCTGCTTGATGAATTCTATCGTACCGCTGTGCGCCTGGCCGGTAAGCGTATTCTGTGGAATATGGTCCCGGGCGATGAAGAAGAACATTATGACGATTACGTCATGACGCTCTACGCACAGGGTGTACTGACGCCAAACGAATGGCTGGATCTGGGTGGCCTGAGTTCACTTTCCGCCGAAGAGTACTTCGGTGCCAGCCTGTGGCAACTCTATAAAAGCATCGATTCTCCGTATAAAGCGGTGCTGAAAACGCTGCTGCTGGAAGCCTATTCCTGGGAGTATCCAAACACCCGCCTGCTGGCAAAAGACATTAAACAGCGTCTGCACGACGGCGAAATCGTCTCGTTCGGCCTGGACCATTACTGCATGATGCTGGAGCGTGTGACCCAGTATCTGACTGCCATTGAAGATTTCACTCGTCTTGATCTCGTGCGTCGATGTTTCTACTTAAAAGTGTGTGAGAAACTGAGTCGCGAGCGCGCGTGTGTCGGCTGGCGGCGTGAAGTGGTCAGTCAATTAGTGAAAGAGTGGGGTTGGGACGATGCGCGCCTGACTATGCTCGATAACCGGGCAAACTGGAAAATCGATCAGGTGCGTGAAGCGCACAACGAACTGCTCGATGCCATGATGCAGAGCTACCGTAACCTCATCCGCTTTGCTCGCCGCAATAATCTGAGCGTCTCCGCCAGTCCGCAGGACATCGGCGTGTTGACCCGTAAGCTGTACGCCGCTTTTGAAGCGCTGCCGGGCAAAGTCACGCTGGTGAACCCGCAAATTTCGCCGGATCTCTCCGAGCCAAATTTAACCTTTATTCATGTTCCGCCTGGCCGTGCGAACCGCACGGGTTGGTATCTCTACAATCGCGCCCCGAACATGGACTCTATCGTTAGCCATCAGCCGCTGGAATATAACCGCTACCTTAACAAGCTGGTGGCCTGGGCGTGGTTCAACGGTCTGTTAACGTCGCGTACCCATCTCTATGTGAAGGGTAACGGCATTGTTGATCTGGCAAAACTGCAGGAGATGGTGGCGAACGTGTCGCATCACTTCCCGCTGCGCCTGCCCGCGCCCACGCCAAAGGCGCTCTACAGCCCGTGTGAAATTCGCCATCTGGCGATTATCGTCAACCTTGAATATGACCCGACGGCGGCATTCCGCAATCAGGTTGTGCACTTCGATTTCCGCAAACTGGATGTGTTCAGTTTTGGCGAGCAGCAAAACTGCCTGGTCGGTAGCGTTGACCTCTTGTACCGCAACTCGTGGAACGAAGTGCGTACGCTGCACTTCAACGGCGAGCAGGCGATGATCGAAGCGCTAAAAACCATCCTTGGTAAAATGCACCAGGATGCCGCGCCGCCGGACAGTGTAGAAGTGTTCTGCTACAGCCAGCATCTGCGTGGATTGATCCGTACGCGTGTGCAACAGCTTGTGTCTGAGTGTATTGAGCTGCGCCTTTCCAGTACCCGTCAGGAAACCGGGCGCTTTAAAGCGCTGCGCGTCGCCGGGCAGACCTGGGGATTGTTCTTTGAGCGTTTGAACGTGTCGGTGCAAAAACTGGAAAATGCGATCGAATTTTACGGTGCCATTTCCCATAACAAGCTGCACGGTCTTTCGGTTCAGGTGGAAACCAATCACGTTAAGCTGCCGCAGGTGGTGGACGGTTTTGCCAGCGAAGGGATTATTCAGTTCTTCTTTGAAGAGACCGGCGATGACGGCTTCAACATCTATATTCTCGATGAGAGCAACCGCGCGGAAGTTTATCATCACTGCGAAGGCAGCAAAGAGGAGCTGGTGCGTGACGTAAGTCGTTTCTACTCTTCGTCTCACGACCGCTTTACCTACGGTTCCAGCTTCATCAACTTCAATCTGCCGCAGTTCTACCAGATTGTGAATGTGGATAATCGGATGCAGGTGATTCCGTTCCGCAATCAGGCCATTACGCCCGTAGCGTCTGCCAACCAGGATAACAACGCGCCGTTGTTGCAGCAGTATTTCTCTTAACCATGATGCCGGATGGTGTTGTAAACACTTTATCCGGCCTACAAATGGTGCATAACGTGTAGGCCGGATAAGGCGGAGCCGCCATCCGGCAAAAAAACTCAGCGGAAGCTAACCTCTTCACCCGCCTGTTGTGTCGCAGCCTGTTCAAGTAAATCCCAGAAGGTTTCGCCTGAACGGTCACTTACCCACTCTTCCCCTTTAAGGTCAAAATGGTAGCCACCCTGTTTGGTTGCCAGCCATACCTGATGCAGCGGCTCCTGACGGTTAATGATGATTTTGCTGCCGTTTTCAAAGGTAATGGTCAGTACGCCACCGTTGATTTCGCAGTCGATATCGCTGTCGCCGTCCCAATCGTCAAGACGCGCTTCGATGGTCTCCCAGAGGGCATCTGCCAGGCGATGAAATTCACTGTCGTTCATTGTCGTTTCCCGTTTTAGGTGATGGCGGCAGTATAACGCGAAATATTTCCCGATGCAGGGTGTGTGCAAACTCTTGCTTTTGTGTCTTCTCCTGCGATGATAGATGAAAGAAAGGATGAACTAACAGGCTACCTACAATGAAAGAAGTGTGTCGCACGCTGGCCGTACTACTGGCCCTATTCAGCCTGACCGGCTGTGGTCTGAAAGGACCGTTATATTTCCCGCCGGCCGATAAAAACGCGCCGCCGCCAACGAAGAAAGCTACACCCGTTCTCCAGTCGAGTACGCCGGATCGTAACGATCGTGGTGATAACGGTGGCCCGAGCCAGGTTAACTAATTACGATCCCATTCTGTACCCGCGTAGGTAATTGGAGTAGATGATGCAGTTCTCGAAGATGCATGGCCTTGGCAACGATTTTATGGTCGTCGACGCGGTGACGCAGAATGTCTTTTTTTCCCCGGAACTGATTCGTCGTATGGCGGACAGGCATCTGGGCGTGGGGTTTGATCAACTACTGGTGGTTGAACCTCCGTACGATCCTGAACTTGATTTCCACTATCGCATTTTCAACGCCGATGGCAGTGAAGTGTCGCAGTGTGGCAACGGCGCACGCTGCTTTGCGCGTTTTGTTCGACTGAAAGGATTAACCAACAAGCGAGACATTCGTGTCAGCACCGCTAACGGACGCATGGTATTAAGCGTGACGGAAGACGAGCTGGTTCGCGTAAACATGGGTGAGCCTAATTTCGAACCGTCCCAGGTGCCGTTCCGCGCGAACAAAGCGGAAAAGACCTATATTATGCGGGCGGCGGAGCAAACCATAATGTGCGGCGTCGTCTCAATGGGTAACCCGCACTGCGTGATTCAGGTTGATGACATCGATACCGCGCCGGTCGAAACGTTAGGACCGGTCATGGAGAGCCATGAACGCTTTCCTGAGCGGGCCAATATTGGTTTTATGCAGGTTGTTAAACGCGATTTTATCCGCCTGCGGGTGTTTGAACGCGGCGCCGGTGAAACGCAGGCCTGCGGCAGCGGCGCATGCGCGGCCGTTGCAGTCGGTATTCAGCAAGGTTTGCTGACGGAAGAAGTACGAGTCGAATTGCCAGGCGGCCGACTGGATATCGCCTGGAAAGGCCCGGGCCAACCGTTATATATGACTGGCCCGGCGGCACATGTCTACGACGGGTTTATTCATCTATGAAGCAAGTTGGGGAAGAACAGCAGGACACCCTGGCCGAACTGGACGACAGGGCGGTTGTGGAGTATCTGCTGCGCAATCCTGAATTCTTTATTCGTAATGCACACGCAGTGGAACAAATTCAGGTCCCGCACCCGGTGCGCGGCATGGTTTCTCTGGTGGAATGGCACATGGCGCGCGCGCGCAATCATATCAATGTGCTGGAAGATAACATGACGCTGTTGATGGAGCAGGCCAGTGCGAACGAAGGCCTGTTCTATCGATTACTCCGTCTGCAAAGTAAGCTGGCATCGGCCGGCAGTCTCGAAGAGATGCTCAATCGCTTCCATCGGTGGGCAAAAGATCTTGGGCTTGCAGGCGCGACCATTCGTCTCTTCCCGGACCGCTGGCGTCTGGGAGCCCCCTCCGGCTTTACGCATCTTGCGCTCTCCCGACAGGCGTTCGAATCTTTTCGCATTCAACGGCTGGGTCATCAGCAGCACTACCTGGGGTCGCTGAACGGGCCTGAGCTATTACTGCTGCTACCCGAAGCGAAAGCGATTGGATCGTCAGCTGTTTCAATGATGGGGCGCGATGCCGATTTGGGCGTGGTTATCTTCAGCAGCCGCGATCCCCACCATTATCAATCTGGTCAGGGCACGCAGTTAATTGAAGAGATCGCCATCATGTTACCGGATCTGCTGGAGCGTTGGATCGAACGCGTATGACCGATACGCCACTTCACCAGGCCGTTGCACGATTCCTGCGTTACCTGGGTGTCGAGCGCCAGCTCAGCCCCATCACTTTACTCAATTATCAGCGCCAGCTGGATGCCATCATTGCGTTAGCCAGTGAGATTGGGCTTCAGCGCTGGCAGCAATGCGATGCCGCCATGGTTCGCGCCATTGCCGTGCGTAGTCGTCGTAAAGGGCTCGGTGCCGCTAGCCTGGCGCTGCGTCTTTCAGCCCTGCGCAGTTTCTTCGACTGGCTGGTGGGGCAGGGCGAACTGCCTGCCAACCCGGCGAAAGGGGTTTCTGCGCCAAAAACGCCGCGTCACCTGCCTAAAAATATTGATGTCGATGATGTGAATCGTCTGCTGGATATCGATCTTAACGACCCCCTGGCGGTGCGCGACCGGGCGATGCTCGAAGTCATGTATGGCGCCGGTTTGCGTCTGTCTGAGTTGGTTGGGCTTGACATTAAACATGTCGATCTGGAGAGCGGTGAAGTTTGGGTGATGGGCAAAGGCAGCAAAGAGCGTCGCCTGCCCATCGGGCGTAATGCGGTTATCTGGATTGAGCACTGGCTGGATTTACGTGGCCTTTTCGGCACTGATGACGATGCGCTGTTCCTGTCGAAACTGGGTAAACGTATTTCGGCGCGCAATGTACAAAAACGGTTTGCCGAATGGGGTATCAGGCAGGGGCTGAACAGTCATGTACATCCCCATAAGCTGCGCCACTCCTTTGCCACCCATATGCTGGAGTCCAGCGGCGACCTGCGCGGTGTGCAGGAGCTTCTCGGCCATGCTAATCTTTCCACCACGCAAATTTATACTCATCTTGATTTTCAACACCTTGCCTCAGTGTATGACGCAGCGCATCCACGCGCCAAACGGGGGAAATAATGCGATTTTACCGACCAACAGGCCCGATCTCGGCTCTCACCTTCGATCTGGACGACACGCTGTATGACAACCGTCAGGTCATCCTGCGTACGGAGCAGGAGTCTCTGCGCTTTGTGCAGGGCTATCACCCATCGCTGAATGCGCTGGAAAGCACCGATCTGCACCGCATTCGTCAGTCTTTGCGTGAGACGGAGCCGGAAATTTATCATGACGTGACCGAGTGGCGTCGACGTGCCGTTGAGCGCGCGATGCTTGATATGGGCTTAACGGCAGATGAGGCTACCGCCGGAGCCGAAGCGGCAATGCACCATTTCGCCAAATGGCGTAGCCGCATTGATGTCCCGCCGGAGACGCACGAGACGTTGGCAAAACTGGCGGAAAAATGGCCACTGGTAGCCATCACCAACGGCAATGCGCAGCCGGCGCTTTTTGGTCTGAATGACTACTTTAAGTTTGTGCTTCGCGCTGGCCCTGATGGCCGTTCCAAGCCTTTTAACGATATGTATCACCTTGCTGCCGAGCGCCTGGATGTGCCGTTGGGCGAAATCCTTCACGTAGGGGATGATCTGACCACCGATGTGGCAGGTGCCATTCGCTGCGGAATGCAGGCCTGCTGGATCAAACCTGAAGGTGCTGACCTGTTGACGGCAAACGATAGCCGCTTGCTGCCCCATCTGGAAATTTCGCGGTTGGCATCCCTCACCACGCTGATATAATCACCAACAGTTCTGTATAAATTCCCAGGGGTTGTTGCGCGTCATCCTTTGGTTTACAGGTGCGTTGGTTGTCCTCACTCACCCCAGTCACATAGTTTATCTATGCTCCTGGGGATTCATGAGCTTGCCGCCTTCCTGTAAACCACATGATATAGCGCAACGGCTTCATACTAACCCGGCGGTGCCAATGGACGTTTCTTACCTGCTTGACAGCCTCAATGACAAACAACGTGACGCCGTTGCAGCGACACGTTCCAATATGCTGGTGCTGGCTGGGGCAGGCAGTGGTAAAACGCGCGTATTGGTCCATCGTATTGCCTGGCTGCAAAGTGTGGAAAACTGCTCCCCGTACTCCATTATGGCGGTGACCTTTACCAACAAAGCGGCAGCGGAAATGCGTCACCGTATTGCCCAGTTGATGGGCACAAGCCAGGGCGGCATGTGGGTCGGCACCTTCCACGGGCTGGC
>DFPL01000126.1 GCA_002377245.1 Enterobacteriaceae bacterium UBA3516 | reverse complement strand
ATGGACGAATACTCGCCAAAAAGGCATGATATTGCACAGCTTAAATTTCTCTGCGAAACGTTGTACCATGACTGCCTCGTCAATCTCGAAGAAAGTCATCATGGTTGGGTTAACGACCCTACGTCAGCAATCAATTTGCAGTTAAATGAGTTGATCGAGCATATCGCAACCTTCGCACTTAATTATAAAATTAAGTATAATGAAGATAATAAGCTGATTGAGCAGATAGACGAATACCTTGATGATACGTTTATGCTGTTCAGTAGCTATGGTATCAACACACTAGACTTGCAGAAATGGCGTAAATCAGGCAATCGCCTGTTTCGTTCTTTCGTGAATGTGAGCAAGGCTAACCCCGTTAGCCATTCCTGTTAAATATTACAACCAGTAAAGGTAAATTTATGTCCGACAAACCATTAACCAAAGTTGATTATTTGATGCGTTTAAGACGCTGTCAATCAATTGACACTCTGGAACGTGTTATTGAAAAAAATAAATACGAACTTCCTGACGATGAACTAACGGTGTTTTATTCAGCAGCGGACCATCGTCTGGCTGAACTCACCATGAATAAGCTTTACGACAAAATCCCTTCTTCCGTGTGGAAATTTGTACGCTAATCCTCCGCGACGTTAAATATGACTTCAGTTTTTATCATGCTTTAGCAGGTGTGCGATATCTTCATGAATGAAGAAAAACAAAAGATGATTTCGGGACTCCCCTATCAGCCAGCTGATGAAACGCTGCGCGCCGATCGGATGCATGCCAGAGAGTTACTTCATCGTTATAACCACTCCAGCCCATATGACAAAGCCGAGCGTAAAGCCATTCTTTCAGAATTATTGGGCCAGGGTGCTGACGCATATATTGAACCGAGCTTTCGTTGTGACTACGGTTACAATATTTATTTAGGCAAAGAATTCTACGCCAATTTTGATTGTGTCATGCTGGATGTGTGCCCTATCCACATTGGTGACAACTGCATGTTGGCGCCCGGTGTGCATATCTACACCGCGACGCATCCCTTAGATGCGGCAGAGCGTAACAGCGGGGTTGAATTTGGTAAACCGGTTCGAATTGGCAACAATGTCTGGATTGGCGGGCGTGCGGTGATAAACCCTGGCGTCACCATCGGCGACAATGCCGTTATCGCATCGGGTGCGGTGGTCGTTAAGGATGTGGCAGCCAATACCATCGTCGGTGGTAATCCTGCGCGGATCATAAAAACGTTGCCGGAAGGAAAAGAGTAACTGTTATCCTTTTTTGCCGCAAAACTGTTACTTTTTTCACACAATGCGGCAACCTAAAATATCTTATTCCCTGCATAAAACTCAATACGAAGGCGTCAGATGACAGAGATCCAGCGGCTGCTCAACGAAACCATTGACGACATTAATCATCGCGAAAAACGTGACAATCGTCCGCGCTTTAGCATCAGCTTTATTCGCAAACACCCCGGGCTGTTTGTTGGCATGTACGTCGCTTTCTTCGCGACCCTTGCCGTTATGCTGCAATCGGAAACTCTTGAAGGTTCGGTCTGGTTGCTGGTGGTGCTCTTTGCACTGCTGAACGCGTTCTTCTTCTTCGATGTCTCGCCACGTTATCGCTATGATGATATCGATGTACTCGATTTCCGCGTGTGCTACAACGGTGAATGGTACAACACCCGTTTTGTTCCGCAGGAGTTGATCAACGCCATCCTCAGCTCTCCGGCGGTGGACGTAGACAGCAAATCACAGTTGCAGAAAATGATCGCACGGAAAGGCGAACTCTCCTTCTACGATGTTTTCACCCTTTCCCGTCCAGGTGCCGTTCAATAAGGTTGTTCAGTGTCCGTACCGCTGAAGGAAACAGGCTGGCTGAAGTATTTCCAAACCCCAGTACCAGCCCCTGAGATTCCCGTGACGGCGACAAGTAAAATCGACTGAGGGCGTGAGGGGCAAGATGATATTTCTGCGCCTCACGGACCAGTTCACGATCGTTAATCCCCGGAACAGACAGCGTGACGTGTAAACCCCCTTCGCCCCCCAGCAGATGATACGGCACAGTCAGCTCATTCATGAGCGTCTCACGCAATACCTCCTGCCGTGTACGGTATAAACGGCGCATAGCCGCCAGATGACGCGCGTAATATCCTTCTTCGATAAACTGCGCTAATGCCAGTTGTTCGCTGCGATGCCCCCCACGCAGCAGGCTACCAATAACCGGCGCGGCAGCCTGTACCAGGGCAGGCGGCATCACCATAAAACCGATGCGCAACGACGGAAAGAGCGTTTTACTGAAGGTTCCAAGATAGACCACCGGAGGATGAGGCAACATGCCAAGCATGGCAGGAACCGGATCGCCGTGATAGCGAAATTCACTGTCATAATCATCTTCGATAATCCAGCTTCCTGATTTTCTCGCGGCCTCCAGCAGCTGTAGCCGCCTGGCCGCACTCATGACATACCCTAACGGATATTGATGAGAAGGTGAGGTGTACATGATGCGTGGTAAGGGGAGATCGGGGGGGAGCAGCATCCCTTCGTCATCCAGGGGTATACCACTCACGCGCAGCCCGGCCGCCAGAAAGGCGCTTTTCGCGCCGTTGTATCCCGGCTCTTCAACCCACGCGCTGTCCCCTGGATCGCAGAGCAGATGCACGCAAAGCAGCAATGCTTCCTGGGCCCCTTCAGTAATGACGATTTGTTCGGCTTCACAATGAATGCCCCGCGCCAGCGCCAGATGGCGGGCAATCGCTCGCCGTAGTCGCAGTTCTCCCGCAGAATCGCCATAGCCCAGCAGCCGACTTCCTTCTTCACGCCAGACGCGTTCAGTCAGCCTTCGCCAGGTCGCCATGGGGAAGTAATTCACCGCAGGTAACCCTGGCGTAAACGTGAAAACGGGCGAATGTCGCGTTGCCCCCCGCGGCAGGGCGTTTACCCGCTGAGCAAGTGCGACAGTGGGTGCCTGGACCTCCTCCGCATTGCTTGCCAGCATCAGTACGCGTGTCCCCTGGCGTTCGCGTGCCACAAACCCTTCGATAGTGAGCTGTTCCAGCGCCGCATTGATGGTGTTACGTGAAACCGTCAACGCTTTCGCCAGTGCTCGCGACCCCGGGAGCAGGCTATCTGCTTTGAGCCTGCCGCTGAGAATGGCCTCCCGAAGTGTCAGGTAAAGCGCGCGCTGGCGGGTTAACCTGCCCCGCGTATTCAGCGCCGCGCGCAGAAGAGCCTCAAGCGCTTCATCGGGAATATTCATCTTCATGCTCCATAGGTGGTCCTATGAAAATATAGCCTGATGGTACTTCTTAGGGAACCACATAACGGTCAGGATGAACGCAACTGTACAAAGGAGCCATCATGAGTCAACTGAATCACTACGGACAACCCGTGGGGGAGCCCCTGCCTGACTGGCAGCCTCGCCCTTTACCCCAGCGCGTCACGCTTGAAGGCCAGTATTGCCGTCTGGAACCGCTTCGGGTCGAGCATGCCCCGGCCCTCTTTGCGGCACACAGTCTTGCCGGGGATACCCGCAGTTGGACCTGGATGCTGCGTGAAGCAGATCCGCACGCCGACGCCTTTACGGCATGGGTCGCCAGCGTCTGCGAGTTAAAAGATCCGCTGCATTTTGCGGTTATCGATAAGCTCACGCAGTTACCCGTCGGCTCGCTCTCACTGATGAGGATTGATGCCAGTAATGGGGTCGTGGAAGTGGGCAGCGTGCATTTCTCACCACTATTGGTTCGCACCGCCGCCGCAACAGAGGCGCAGTGGCTGTTGATGCGCTGTGCCATGGAGACGCTCGGTTATCGCCGTTATGAGTGGAAGTGTAACAGCCTGAACGCGCCCTCAAGACGAGCCGCACAGCGCTTGGGTTTTCAGTATGAAGGTCGGTTTCGCCAGGCACTGGTGAGCAAGGGCCGCAACCGGGATACGGACTGGTTTTCGGTGATTGATAGCGAATGGCCGCGTCTGGATCGGGCGTTTCGCCAGTGGCTTGCCGCCGACAATTTCACGGCCGACGGCAAACAACGGCAACCCCTTGAGCACTTTCGCGATTAACGCCTTTTCTTTTTCCCCTGCACGGCCTTAAAGCGCGGGTTAGATTTGCAAATCACATAAATACGCCCCTTGCGCCGGACAATCTGGCAGTCAGGGTGGCGTTGTTTTGCACTGCGTAACGAGTTGAGCACCTGCATGATTTAGTCCCGTTTGGTTCCAATAAAGCGGCCATAACGCTGTTGAAAACGTGCAGCGCTCCCTTCCGTTCCCACCACTTTTTGCTTGCCCGTGTAATACGGATGTGACGCCGAAGAGACATCTAAAGTGACATAGGGGTAGGTTTCGCCTTCCAGCTCAATCTCACGATCGGTTTTGATCGTTGAACCTACTTTGAAGTACTGGTTCGCACTGGTGTCATGAAACACCACGGTGCGGTAGTGCGGGTGAATATCGGGTTTCATTTTGCCCTCGCATGTATTGTTATAACATAACAAAAGTCTATCGGATTTATTCTGCTATCGCAACCGTCATGCTTTATCTGTTTTTCGCAAAAGCAACGAACCCCCAACGGACATAAATTAGAAAAGAACGTTATTGGTTGAATTTTTTAGCTTAAGGCAATCTGCTTTTAAACCCCATATGAGGAAGCATCATGATGCGCTGCTGTTGTGCCGAACCCCGGACTCTAACAAGAACTGACACCTGCGAACCTTTATTCGGAGAACACAATGAACGCCACCACCTTACCGATCCTCAACCTCGCGCGGTACTTCAATCCCGCTGAACGGGATGCCTTTCTTGAACAACTGCGCACTGCCGCACGCGATATCGGTTTCTTTTACCTCACCAACCACGGCGTGAATGACGATCTCCAGCTCGCCGTTCAACAAGAAGCCCGCCGCTTTTTTGCATTGAGTGATGCGCAAAAACAGCAGGTGGCGATGATTCACTCTCCCCATTTTCGCGGCTATAACCGTGCTGCCTCGGAGCTGACCCGCGGCAAGCCGGACTGGCGTGAGCAATTTGACATTGGCGCCGAGCGTCCGGCACTGCAACTGGACGAAAACGCCCCGCGCTGGCGTCGACTGCAGGGGCCAAATCTTTGGCCAGAAGAGCAACCCGCCCTGAAAACCACGCTTCTTGAATGGCAGAAATCAATGACCGAAATGGCCATCGTCCTGCTGCGTGCTTTCGCCGAAGCGCTGGCATTGCCCGCCGATGCGTTCGATGCCCTTTATGGCAACAAACCCAACGAGCACATCAAATTGATTCGCTATCCCGGCCAGGAGAGCAGCCAAAGCAATCAGGGAGTGGGTGCGCACAAAGACTCCGGCTTCTTGAGCTTCCTGTTACAGGATGAGCAGAAAGGCCTACAGGTTGAAGTCTCGCCGGATAACTGGATTGATGCCACGCCGCTGCCGGGCAGTTTTGTCGTCAATATTGGTGAATTGCTGGAGCTGGCAACCAACGGCTATTTGCGGGCCACCGTGCACCGCGTTCTCTCACCACCGGCGGGACAGGATCGCCTGTCGATTGCCTTCTTCCTCGGCGCACAACTGGATGCCGTCGTCCCGGTTTACGCACTGCCTGAGGCACTGGCACGTGATGCGCAGGGGCCGGAAAGCGATCCGCATAACCCCCTTTTACGGGACGTAGGCTGGAACTACCTGAAGGGCCGTTTACGCTCCCACCCGGACGTAGCCGAGCGTTACTACCGCGACGTGCTGCGCGAACGCAGTGAACAATTGATCGTATAAACCATAACAATATAAGGAAAAACATCATGAAATATGCCGCATTTAAACTGGCAGGGGTGGCGTTGTCTCTTTCTCTGGCATGGGGTACCGCTCAGGCTGAAACACTGCGTATTGCGGCGGATCCGGTTCCGCACGCCGAGATCCTCAATTACGTCAAAAAAATTGACCCGAAACTGGATATCAAAATTGTTGAACTCACCAGCGGCGCGAACGCCAATGAACTGCTGGCCAGCGGCGATGTGGACGCCAACTACTTCCAGCATGTGCCTTATCTGAAAAGTCAGGAAAAGGCGTTGGGTAAAACCTTTGCCGTTGCCGCCACGGTGCACATTGAACCGCTCGGCATCTATTCACACAAATACAAAGATTTTAAATCCGTGCCGGATGGCGCTACCGTCGCGGTGCCGAACAATGTGACCAACCTCAGCCGTGCGCTGTTCCTGCTGCAAAAACAGGGGTTAATTAAGCTGGATGCGAAATTCACCGATCCGGCCAGTACCCTGGCCACGCCGAAGGATATCGTTGAAAACCCGAAACATCTGAAGATTCTGGAAGTGGAATCACCGCAGATCCCACGTTCGCTGGATGATGTCGCACTGGCGGTGATTAACGGTAACTATGCGCTGGAAGCCGGTCTGTCACCGGCCAAAGATGCCCTGGGTCTGGAGAGTGCCGACCATAACCCGTACGCCAATATTCTGGTGACTAACCCGAATCTTGCTAACGATCCGCGTATCAAAGAGCTGGCAAAAGACCTGACGTCACCGCAGGTGGCCGAATTTATTCGTAAAACCTATAACGGTTCCGTGATCCCGGTCGCCCCGCAGTCATGATTGAGATTGCAGGGCTGAGTAAGACCTATGCCGGAACGGGCCGACCGGCACTGAACAACGTGTCGCTGAGCGTACCGAAAGGGGCCATCTATGGCATCCTCGGGCGCAGCGGCGCGGGGAAAAGTACCCTGATCCGCTGTCTGAACCTGCTGGAGCGGCCCACCACGGGCCGCATCCTCATCAACGGCAGTGATATTACGCAACTCGACAAAGCCGGACTGCGCGAGCATCGCCTGCGCACCGGTATGATTTTCCAGCACTTCAACCTGCTCCATGCGCGCACGGTGGCAGATAACGTCGCCGTTCCGCTGGAGATTGCCGGCACGCCGAAAGCCCTGCGTCAGGAGCGTGTGGAAGAGCTGCTCTGGCTGGTAGGACTAAGCGACAAAGCGAAAGCGTTTCCCTCACAGCTTTCCGGCGGGCAGAAGCAGCGCGTCGGTATCGCACGGGCACTGGCGGCTCGTCCCGATGTGCTGCTTTGCGATGAGGCGACCAGCGCGCTCGACCCGGAAACCACCGCGTCGGTGCTGTCATTGTTGGCTGATATCAACCAAAAACTGAAGCTAACCATTGTGCTGATTACCCATGAGCTGGACGTGGTGAAAACGCTGTGCGATCACGCCGCCCTTCTGGAGAACGGTGAAGTAATTGAAAGTGGAAAGATCGCCGATCTGCTGGTCGCTCCCTGGTCAAAACTGCGTCAGGCATTGCTTCACGATCCGCAGGCCGAGCGCGATTTCCTTGCCCGCCACGGCTTTAACGGGAGGCCTTTATGCGTGGTAGCATGAGTTGGGAAGATTTGTGGCCGTTGCTGGTCGACGGAACGCTCGATACCCTCTATATGGTGGCGCTGGCATCACTCTTTACCGTGCTGATTGGATTACCGCTCGGTGTTCTTCTGTTTATTTCACGTAAAAATGGCCTGGTGCCGATGCCGAGAATCAACGCCCTGTTGGGTACGATAATCAACTTTGGTCGCTCCCTGCCCTTTATCGTTTTGCTGATTGCCCTTATTCCGTTCACCCGGTTACTGATTGGCACGACGCTCGGCAGCACCGCCGCCATTGTGCCGATTACCATTGGCGCTTTCCCCTTCTTTGCCCGGTTAACGGAAAGCGCGCTGGACGAGGTCGACTATGGGCGCATTGAAGCCATTCTCTCGATGGGCGGCAGCCCGTGGCATGTGATTGCCAAAGCGCTGCTGCCGGAAGCACTGCCTACCCTGCTGGCGGGCATCACGCTGACCGTGGTGATGCTGATTGGTTTCTCATCCATGGCAGGCGTAATCGGCGGGGGTGGCTTAGGCGATCTGGCGATTCGTTATGGCTACCAACGCTTTAACGATCAGGTCATGCTGGGCACGGTCGTCATTTTGTTGGTGATGGTTCAGGGCGTGCAAATGGCCGGAGACCATCTGGTGCGCCGACTGGCGCACCGACGGTAAATCAGTCGCTGGTCTCTTTGCCCACCAGCAGGGTGGTCAGCACAAAAGAGAGCACCAGCGCCATCACCACCCCGGAGAGGGCATAAACAAAGTACGGACCGATATAGGATGGCCGACTGAAGAT
>DFPL01000237.1 GCA_002377245.1 Enterobacteriaceae bacterium UBA3516 | reverse complement strand
TCTCCCCAGAGGGGCGAGGGGAGGGTTTGCTCCCTCTCCCTTTCAGGGAGAGGGCCGGGGTGAGGGTGTAAGCTATTAAGACTTAGTGGATTGCTCGAAGCGGCGCAGCAGTTGATTACCACGCTCTACCGCCGCGTCCAGTGCCTGCTGCGGGGTTTTCTTACCGGTCCAGACGCTTTCCAGTTCTTCATCCACAATGGTACGGATCTGCGGCATATTGCCCAGACGCAGGCCTTTGGTGAACGGCAACGGCGGCTTGTTCAGCATCTGACGGGTGGCGATATCAGCACCTGGGTTCTTGTCGTAGAAGCCCTCTTTACGAGTCAGCTCATACGCTGCGGTGGTGATAGGCAGGTAGCCAGTTTTCTGGTGCCATTCAGCCGCATTTTCCGGTTTAGCCAGGAATTCCAGGAACTGGGCAACGCCGGTATAGGTCGCTTTGTCTTTGCCCTGCATGACCCACAGGCTTGCACCACCAATGATGGCGTTCTGCGGTGCGCCTTTCACATCAGCGTCGTAAGGCATCATGCCGACACCGTAGTTAAATTTGGCGTAATGACGGATGTCCGCGAGAGAACCGGAAGAAGCGGTGGTGATCGCGCAGTCACCGTTATAAAACTTCTCGGTAGATTCGTCTTTACGACCGAAGTAGCTGAAATCGCCCTTCTTATTGAGCTCTTCCAGCATGGCGATGTGTTTCACCTGCTCGGGTTTGTTGAACTCAAGAACGGCATCCGTACCGTCAAAGCCGTTGTTTTTCGTCGCCACCGGCAGACCGTGCCAGGCGCTGAAGTTTTCAATCTGGATCCAGCCCTGCCAGCCGCTGGCGTAGCCGCATTTCATGCCCGCAGCTTTCAGTTTGGCGGTGTAAGCTGCCAGATCCTGCCAGGTTTTGGGTGGCTGCTCTGGATCTAAGCCTGCTTTTTTGAAGGCATCTTTGTTGTAGTACAGCACCGGCGTGGAGCTGTTGAACGGTTGAGACAGCAGGTGACCGGTTTTAGAGTCGGTGTAGTAGCCGGAAACGGTCGGGACGAACTGAGATTCGTCAAAGTTGATACCTGCGTCTTTAAAGACTTCGTAGACCGGCTTGATGGCTTTAGACGCCATCATGGTTGCCGTACCGACTTCATAAACCTGCAACATGGCAGGCGCGTTACCCGTACGGAACGCGGCAATACCGGCACTCAGGCTCTGCTCGTAGTTACCTTTGTACACCGGCACAATTTTGTAATCCGGGTGGGTTTCGTTAAAACGTTGCGCCAGGGACTCAACTTCTTTACCCAGTTCGCCTTCCATGGAATGCCAGAACGGGATTGACGTAGCGGCCATGGCGTTGCCTGCGAAGATCAACCCAAGTGCCAGACCTAAAGCTGTGTGTCGTAACGGTGTCATTCGGTTTTCTCTCTTGTTGTGCCGGATGCGCGATATCACGCGTTTTATGCTCGCGAGGTAACATGACACGCTCGAATTACAGAAAAATAACCATTTAATTACAATAAAGTGACAACAAGGCGTCAGAGAGATGATGAAGGGATGATGGATTAGTGAAGGAAAGATGGCGGGCGAGAATCATCCGCGCAGAGACTGTGCGATATCGTCTACCGAAAGTCGCCCCGCGGCTGCATCAACGGTTAACTCAACGAACGCATTATTTGCGGACAACACTATACCGTTGCGCTTCAGGAACAGTAGCGTAATAAAAAGCGCAGTGCGTTTATTACCGTCATTGAAAATATGACCGCGAGAAATAGCCAGAAGATGCATCGCCGCAAGCTGCCAGACATCATTCATACCTTCGTACTCATATTTATTGAGTACGCGGTAAAGCAGCGCTTCCGCTCTCCCGGGGTCGGGCATGCCCGGAACACCAGGGGTAACTTGCAGTAGCTTATCGTGGAAACGGATTATCTCTTCCGCTGAGATAAACTGAATCATCATTTATCAGCCAGTTCCCGAATTTCATTACCATGAATCGCCATGATGGCATCAAATTCAGCATCCATTTTTGCCGCCTGATAACGCTCGAATTCTTCAGCGCTAATGATCACTGCAGATTTGTGACCGCGGCGAGTGATGGTGACGGGAGTGCCCATGGCGGCAGTGTCGAGTGCAGCAGCCAGGTTTTGTCGCGCCTCGCTATAGTTCATTGTGTGCATATCACCTCCAGAGTTGTACAGGTTAATTGTACAACAAAGAGGTACAGTTATGCATAAAAAAACCGGACGACGAATTGGCGTCACCCGGTTTGAGTATATAAAGATTATCTACCGGGCAAGTTAGTGCTGCCGGGTGTTGCTCTGTCAGCCGCCCAGATAGGCGCTGCGTACCGCTTCGTTCGCTAACAGCGCATCACCGGTGTCTTCCAACACCACGTGGCCGTTTTCCAGCACGTAGCCGCGGTCAGCGAGTTTCAGCGCCTGGTTGGCGTTCTGCTCGACGAGGAAAATGGTCATCCCTTCTTTACGCAGTTGTTCAATGGTGTCGAAAATCTGCTGAATGATGATGGGTGCCAGGCCCAGAGAAGGTTCATCCAGCAGCAGCAAACGCGGCTGGCTCATCAGCGCGCGCCCAATGGCCAGCATCTGCTGCTCGCCACCGGACATCGTACCCGCACGCTGAACGCGGCGTTCATGCAGACGCGGGAACAGATCGTAGACGCGCTTAATGCGGCTCTGGAACTGGTCGCTGTCGGCAAAGAACCCCCCCATCGCCAGATTCTCTTCTACCGTCATACGAGAAAAGACGCGACGCCCTTCCGGGACAATCGCCACCGCCTCACGCATGATTTTTGCCGTCTGCCAGTCGGTAATGTCTTTATCATCGAAGACAATACGGCCGCTGGTGGCACGGGGATCACCGCAAAGCGTACCCAGCAGGGTTGTCTTACCCGCGCCGTTGGCACCAATCAGGGTCACAATCTCACCCTGATTAATGTGCAGGCTGACCTCGTGCAGGGCCTGGATTTTGCCGTAGTGGGCGCTAACTTTGTCAAAAGACAACATGACTTTTTCCATCTTATGCCTCACCGAGGTATGCACGGATCACGTCCGGGTTATTACGAATTTCTTCCGGTGTACCGTTCGCCAGCGGTGTTCCCTGGTTGACAACGTAAATACGGTCGGAGATCCCCATCACCAGCTTCATATCGTGTTCAATCAACAGGATGGTGGTGTTGTGGTGGCTACGCAGCTCAACGATCAGCTCATCCAGCTCTTTGGTCTCTTTTGGGTTGAGACCCGCCGCCGGTTCGTCCAGCATCAGGATTTCCGGCTGCGTCACCATGCAGCGGGCAATCTCCAGACGACGCTGGTCGCCATAAGCCAGGTTGCTGGCCTGGCGGTTAGCGTGCGCCAACAAACCAATACGCTCCAGCCAGACAGCCGCACGGTCCAGAGCTTCCGTTTGTGCGCGGCGGAACGACGGGGTTTTCAACAGGCCCGAGAACACACCGGTTTTCAGTTGCTGATGTTGCGCTACCAGCAGGTTTTCAATCACCGTCATTTCACGGAACAGACGCACGTGTTGGAACGTACGCACTACGCCCATACGGGCGATCTGTTGCCCCGGCAGCCCTTCCAGGTGCTGGTCACGCAGCATAATGGTGCCCCCGGTCGGCTTGTAGAAGCCGGTGAGGCAGTTGAACACCGTGGTTTTACCCGCGCCGTTCGGGCCGATAAGCGAAACAATCTCCTGAGGATGTAAGTCCAGTGCCACGTTGTTAACGGCCAACAGGCCGCCAAAACGCATCATCAGGCCATTTACGGATAACAGTGGCTGACTCATGCCTGCTCTCCTTTCGCCTGACCATTTTTCAGTTTCAACTGCACACGGGTCATTGGCAGCAAGCCCTGCGGACGCCAGATCATCATCAGTACCATCAAACCACCCAGCATCAACATGCTGTATTCATTGAAATCACGCATCAGCTCACGCGATACCACCAGCAGCACTGCTGCCAGGATGACCGCAAACTGCGATCCCATACCGCCAAGCACCACAATCGCCAGCACAAATGCGGACTCCGCGAAGGTGAAGGATTCCGGGCTGACAAAGCCCTGGCGGGCGGCAAACAGCGTTCCGGCGAAGCCTGCAAAGGCGGCGCTGATGGTAAACGCGGTCAGCTTGATGCGGGTCGGGTTCAAGCCCAGTGAACGGCAGGCAATCTCATCTTCACGCAGGGCTTCCCAGGCGCGACCGAGCGGCATACGCAGCAGACGGTTAATCACGAACAGAGAGAAAACCACCAGCAGCAGCGCGACCAGGTAAAGGAAAATCACACGGTCACTGGGATCATACGGCACGCCAAAGAAGTTGCTGAAGGTATCCCAGCCGCCTTCACGGGCGCTACGGCTGAACTCCAGGCCAAACAGCGTCGGTTTAGGGATCTGACTGATACCGTTCGGGCCACCGGTAATTTCCGTGTTGTTAAGCAGCAGGATACGAACGATTTCACCGAACCCTAAGGTTACGATCGCCAGGTAATCACCGCGCAGACGCAGGACCGGGAAGCCAAGCAGGAAACCCGCCGCCGCAGAGACCAGCGCCGAAATCGGCAAACAGGTCCAGAAGCCAAGCCCGTAATAGTGGTTCAGCAGCGCAAAGGTGTACGCTCCGATCGCGTAGAAACCACCGTAGCCGAGCACCAACAGGCCAGACAGCCCGACGACCACGTTAAGGCCCAGGCCGAGGATGATGTAAATCATGGTCATGGTGGCGATATCGACCGTGCCACGGGAGACCACGAACGGCCAGGCGACGGCTGCCACCAACAGAGCGACCAGGAACAGCTTCTGTTTAACGGTGGAACCGTCAATCGCCGGCAGAATGAATTTCGGGCCAGAGACGTTTTTCAGGCTCTTCTGGAAGACCGGACGCAGCAACTGGAAGAAGAAGACCACGGCGGTGCCAATAAAGACCCACTCCCAGCGAATACTCGCTGCGGTATTGACCACCAGTTTTGTGCCATCCAGCTCTAACTGCACGCCCATAAAGACGCCCGCCAGCACGAAGAACATGGCGGCAGAGAGCAGCGCCATCGCAAAATGCATCGGTTTCATACTTTTTCAACCTCCGGACGACCCAGGATACCGGTCGGCATCACCAGCAGTACGATAATCAGCAGGGCAAAGGCCACCACGTCTTTATATTCTGTACTCAGGTATGCAGAGGAGAGGGATTCGGTCACGCCCAGAATGAGGCCACCGATCATTGCGCCAGGAATACTGCCGATACCGCCTAATACCGCAGCGGTGAACGCTTTCATCCCCGCCATAAAGCCAATGTACGGGTTAATCACGCCGTAGAACTGACCGAGCAGGACACCAGCAACCGCCGCCATCGCCGCACCGATCACAAAGGTCAACGCAATGACGCGATCGGTATTAATGCCCAACAGGCTGGCCATTTTCAGGTCTTCCGAACAGGCACGGCAGGCACGACCCATACGGGAATAACGGATAAACACCGTCAGCGCCAGCATCGAGACAAAGGTCACGACCCAGATAACCAGCTGCATGGTCGTAATGGTCGCAGAGAAGTTATCGCTGCTGCCCACGGTCCACTGGCCGTTAAACAGGCTCGGTAACGCGACGTCACGCGAGCCTTCGGTCAGGCTGACGTAGTTTTGCAGGAAGATGGACATCCCGATAGCGGAAATCAGCGCGATCAGGCGCTTAGAGCTACGAACCGGGCGATAGGCTACCCGTTCAATACTCCAGCCATACGCACTCGCGATCACGATAGCGCCAACGAACCCTGCGGTAATCAGCAACCAACTGGCATCGATACCCATCATCATCAGCGCAGCAATGATCATAAACGAGACATAGCTACCGATCATGTAGACCTCGCCATGGGCGAAGTTAATCATGCCGATAATGCCATATACCATGGTGTAACCGATGGCGATCAGTGCATAGGTGCTTCCCAGCGTCACGCCGTTAAACATCTGCTGCAAAAAATAGAGAAACTGCTCGGACATAACGTAACCTTTCTAAACCCGCAAGGACGGGATACTGAGGCCACTCTAAATAATTCGAGTTGCAGAAAGGCGGCAAGCCCACTCATCCCCGGGAGCGTACTTGAGTACGTGACCGGGGTGAGCGAGCGAAGCCAACGCCTCTGCGGCGCGAAGTATGATGAGTGGTTGCCTTATTTAGCTACCGAAGATGAACCATCGGCGTGCCATTGGAAGACACCAAAATCAAATCCCTTCAAATCGCCTTTCTCATCCCAGTTCAGCGGCCCAATTACGGTTTTAGCCCCGTTGGCTTTTAAATCATTGACCAGTGCAAGCGGCTCGTTGCTACCTGAACGGTCAAGTGCCTGTGCAAGCGACTGCACGGCGGCGTAAGTGATCCAAACATACGGACCACTCGGATCTTTTTTCTCTGCTTTGAGTGCATCCACGATGCCCTGGTTGGCCGGATCCTGGTCGTAGCGTTTTGGCATCGTCACCAGCATGCCTTCGCCCGCTTCACCCGCAATGTTCGAGAGGGAGGCATTGCCTACCCCTTCCGGCCCCATAAATTGGGTCTTCAGACCGTTTGAACGCGCCTGGCGCAGGATCTGCCCCATCTCCGGGTAATAACCACCGTAGTAGACAAAGTCGATATTTTCTTTCTTCAAGCGCGCCACCAGCGCAGAGAAATCTTTCTCACCGGCGGTAATGCCGTCGAAGAAGACGATATTGGCCCCGCTGGCTTTCAGGCTCTCCTGAACGGAGCGTGCCAGGCCTTCACCGTACTGCTGCTTGTCGTGAATAATGGCGATACGCTGAGGCTTAACGGCACTCAGAATATATTTCGCCGCAGTCGGCCCCTGTGAAGAGTCCAGACCAGCGGTACGCATGATGTACTTATAGCCGCGCTGGGTCAGTTCCGGGTTCGTAGCCCCCGGGGAGATCATCAGAATGCCTTCATCTTCATAGATATCAGACGCTGGCTGAGTCGATGATGAGCAAAGGTGCCCAATCACATATTTAATGCCGTCGTTAACGATTTTGTTGGCGAC
>DFPL01000240.1 GCA_002377245.1 Enterobacteriaceae bacterium UBA3516 | reverse complement strand
ACGCTTCGGCGATTTTCAGCCGGACCCAGCCATCGCTTTAAGTGCTGTGTTCCCATTACGCAGTGTTATCGCTGCAAAAAGTTATATTACTGGGGATTCCTCAGCCCGCCGGGAGAGAGCGGGGGTGAGGGGGAATTACTCGGCCAACTCTTCCCGAGTCGGCAGCCCTTCGCTGTCACCCAACACCTGGATGGCGAGCGAGCCAATCTTGTTACCGCGCTGCACGGCCTGTTGCAGCGTTTTACCTTCGAGCAGAGCGCTGATGACGCCAACGGCAAAGCCATCTCCTGCGCCTACGGTATCCACTACGTTGTCCACCTTCACTGGGGCGACTGCGCCTTGCTCGCCATTGGCGGTTTTATACCAGGCGCCATCCGGACCGGTTTTTATCACCACCGTTTTTACGCCGCGCTCAAGATAGAAATCAGCAATACCCTCCGGCGTTTGCTGGCCGGTGAGGATGACCCCCTCTTTCAGCCCTGGCAGTACCCAGTCGGCCTGGAAAGCGAGGCGATTTAATTTCTCCACCATTTCCGCTTCGCTTTTCCACAGCACCGGCCGCAGGTTCGGGTCAAAGGAGATCGTTTTACCCTGCGCTTTCATGGTTGCCGCCGCATGTTCCAGTAGCGCATAAGAGGTGGAAGAGAGTGCCGCCGCCACGCCACTCAAGTGCAAATGACGCGCCCGGAGGAAGACGGCAGCGTCAAAATCATCGGTCGAGAGGTGACTGGCAGCGGACCCTTTGCGGAAGTATTCCACAATGGGATCGGTTCCATTTTCTGCTTTAGATTTAAGCTGATAGCCCGTTGCGAAGCGGCAGTCTACGGTGACGCCACAGGTATCGATTTTCTCTTTTTTCAGGGAATTCAGAACGAAGCGGCCAAAGCTGTCGTCACCCACGCGGCTGACCCAGCTTACGTTCATGCCAAGACGCGCCAGCCCGGTAGCCACATTCAGCTCCGCACCTGCCACGCGTTTTACAAAATGCTCGGCATCGGCCAGGTCACCGGTCTCGGTGGCAACGAACATAGCCATAGCTTCGCCGATAGTGATGACATCAAGCGGGTTATGCATGGCGTTACTCCTCACGTAACAAATTAACGTAATGACGGGTGACGGCGGTCAGGTCGTCCCCTTCAAGCGGGAACTCAATGCCGCGGGGGGCATCGGGGGGCAGTTGGTTCAGCAATGAGAGCCAGCGCTCATCGGCCCTGTCGGGCGCTACGGCACGAAAACGATCGTGATGTGGCACGGCGGCCTTAACATGAATATAGCTCACGGCAGGGGCCAGGTGGCGAGCGGCCTCTTCCGGGGCATCCCCCACCCACAGCCAGTTGCCGGTGTCGAAGGTCAGCGTGACCGGAAGATTCAGCACGCTGCAGGCGGCTTTGAAGCGCTGCATGGGGGCTAATTGGCCGCATTCGGTCTGATCGTTTTCCACCACCAGCGCCATACCGCTCTCTTCCAGCCAGTCGCGCAGCTGCTCAAGCGCTGCTTTTTGCTGATAGTGGCCCAGCGAGACTTTCAGCCACAGCGCCTTCAGGGTGTAGGCTTCTTCCAACAGGGCTGGCAGGCGTGGGTTCAGCGAGCCATCTTGCAGGCACAACGGCTCGGGTGCGGAGTAACAAGCCAGCAGGTTATGGGCTTCGATAGCAAAGGAGAGTGAGGCCAGGTGGCTGAGCTCTTTCGGACTCAGCAGTTCACGACGAATTTCCACGCCGTCAGCGCCCGCTTCGGCGATGATCGGCAGAACAGCAAGCTGCCCACCGAGCGCGCGAATCTGTTCGTTGCCATAGGCGGCGGTAACCACGATGATCTTTCTTTTCATCTTCCGGCTCCTCGGAGTTAAAGACTGCATCTGCCTTTAACGCTAAATGGAACCGGTTCCAAAGAAAAGTTTAGTGTGTTGAATTTATGATCGTCATCACGAAGGGGAATTATCGTGCGGTAGAGCCGCGCACGATTAACTCGCCGGAAAAAACCCGTTCACGCACGGTATCGCTTTTCCCTTCAATGCGTTGCACTACTTGTTCAACAGCGGCATAGCCGATTTGCCAGGTGGGCTGTTTTAAGGTGGTGATTCCGACTCCGGCCAGCTCTGCCCATTCCAGTTCATCGAACCCGAGCAGGCCGATATCGCTGCCCCAGTGGAGACCGACGCGTTTTAGCGAGCGGGCGACCTGAAGGGTCAGCGCGCCATTGGCGGAGATGACGGCTTTGCGCATGCCGCGGTGACGGGTGTGGAACTGACGCAAGGTGTTATCCATCTGCTCGGCTTCATGCAGTGGCACTTCGGCGTTTTCGGCGACCACACCGGGGTAGCGGGCAAGGGTGGCGCGAAAGGCAGCGAGACGTTCGCGGCGGGTATTGACCGTGCCCAGCGGCTCGCTCAGGAACAGCAGCGCTTCAAAGCCCTGTTCGACCAGATGCTCGGTGGCCGTCGTGGCGGCCTGGGTGTTATCCAGCCCGACCACATCGCAGGCAAAGTCCGGGATTTTGCGATCGATAAGCACCATCGGCAGTGAGGATTGCTGCAGGCGGTTAAGCCCCTCTTCGCGCATCCCGACAGCATTGACCACAATGCCTTCCACCTGGTAGCTGCGCAACAGGTCAAGGTAGTGCAGCTCCTGGTTGATTTCATTGTTGGTATTACACACCAGCGGCGTGAATCCCATCTCCCGGCAGGCGGCTTCGATGCCGCTGAGGAC
>DFPL01000024.1 GCA_002377245.1 Enterobacteriaceae bacterium UBA3516 | reverse complement strand
TTCAAAAACATGTACTTCAGTGGCGACGGCGCACGTCGTGACGAAGATGGCTATTACTGGATAACCGGCCGCGTGGATGATGTGCTGAACGTGTCCGGCCACCGCCTGGGAACCGCCGAAATTGAATCCGCGCTGGTGTCCCATCCGAAAATCGCCGAAGCGGCGGTGGTGGGGATTCCGCACAACATTAAAGGTCAGGCGATTTATGCCTACGTCACGCTGAACCACGGGGAAGAGCCGACCCCTGCGCTCTACACCGAAGTGCGCAACTGGGTACGCAAAGAGATTGGCCCGCTGGCCACGCCGGACGTGCTGCACTGGACCGACTCGTTACCCAAAACGCGCTCAGGCAAGATCATGCGCCGTATTTTGCGCAAAATCGCCGCCGGCGATACCAGTAATCTGGGCGATACCTCAACTCTCGCCGATCCTGGCGTGGTGGACAAACTGCTCGAAGAGAAGCAGGCCATCACCATGCCATCGTAACGTTATTCTCACCCTACCCCTCTCCCACCCGGGAGAGGGAATAATATAAAAACCCCCTACCTTACTTCTGTGGAGACTCTGTGATGAATGACACCATTTATCAACGGATAGAGAACAACGCGCATTTCAGGGAGTTAGTCGAAAAGAGGCAACGGTTTGCCACGATATTGTCGCTGGTCGTGCTGGTGATTTACGTCAGCTTTATTCTGCTCATCGCCTTCGCACCTGGCTGGCTTGGCACCCCGATTGCCGCAGGCAGTAGCATTACGCGCGGTATTCCGATTGGTGTCGGCGTGATTGTCATTTCGTTTATCCTCACCGGGGTTTACGTCTGGCGCGCCAACGGCGAATTTGACCGTCTGAACAGGGCCGTTCTGCAAGAGGTAAAAGCACCATGAAACGTCTTCTGATGGCGCTCGCCGCCCCTCTGCTCGCCACCTCCTTCGCCTCGCACGCCGCGGATGCGTTGACCGGTGCCGTCCAGCGCCAGCCAACCAACTGGCAGGCGATTATTATGTTTGTGATTTTCGTCGCGTTAACGCTCGTTATCACCTACTGGGCCTCTAAGCGTACCCGCACCCGTAGCGATTACTACACGGCGGGCGGCAATATCACCGGCTTCCAGAACGGCCTGGCGATTGCCGGGGATTATATGTCGGCGGCCTCGTTCCTCGGCATCTCCGCACTGGTGTTTACCTCCGGCTACGACGGCCTGATTTACTCCCTGGGCTTCCTCGTCGGCTGGCCGATCATTCTGTTCCTGATTGCCGAACGCCTGCGTAACCTGGGTCGCTACACCTTCGCGGATGTGGCCTCTTATCGTTTGAAACAGGGGCCGATCCGCACCCTCTCTGCCTGCGGTTCGTTGGTGGTGGTGGCGCTCTACCTCATTGCCCAGATGGTCGGTGCCGGTAAACTCATCCAGTTGCTGTTTGGTCTGAACTACCACATCGCGGTGGTGCTGGTGGGCGTGCTGATGGTGATGTACGTTCTCTTTGGCGGTATGCTCGCCACCACATGGGTACAGATCATCAAAGCTGTGCTGCTGCTCTTCGGTGCCAGCTTTATGGCGTTTATGGTGATGAAGCACGTCGGTTTCAGTTTCAATAATCTGTTTACCGAAGCCATGGCGGTCCATCCGAAAGGCGAAGCTATTATGCGACCAGGCGGATTGGTGAAAGATCCGATATCGGCGCTCTCGCTGGGCCTTGGCCTGATGTTTGGTACTGCGGGCCTGCCGCACATTCTGATGCGCTTCTTCACGGTAAGCGATGCGCGGGAAGCACGTAAAAGCGTCTTCTATGCCACCGGTTTTATGGGCTACTTCTACATCCTGACCTTCATTATCGGCTTCGGTGCGATCATGCTGGTGGGGGCAAATCCGGCCTTTAAAGACGCGGCAGGCGCACTGATTGGCGGCAACAACATGGCCGCTGTCCATCTGGCGAATGCCGTGGGCGGTAACCTGTTCCTCGGCTTTATCTCCGCTGTCGCCTTCGCCACCATTCTGGCAGTGGTCGCCGGGTTAACGCTGGCGGGCGCATCGGCGGTTTCTCATGACCTGTACGCCAACGTATTCCGTAAAGGGGCCACCGAGCGAGATGAACTGAGAGTCTCGAAAATTACCGTGCTGGTGCTGGGTGTCGTCGCCATTCTGCTGGGGATTCTGTTTGAAAATCAGAATATTGCCTTCATGGTGGGCCTGGCGTTCTCCATTGCTGCCAGCTGTAACTTCCCGATCATTTTGCTCTCCATGTACTGGTCCAAACTGACCACCCGTGGCGCAATGATTGGCGGCTGGCTCGGCCTGCTGACGGCGGTGATTCTGATGGTGCTCGGCCCGACCATTTGGGTGCAAATCCTGGGTCATGCGGCACCGGTATTCCCGTATGAATACCCGGCATTGTTCTCCATCGCCGTGGCCTTTATTGGGATTTGGATTTTCTCTGCCACCGATAATTCAGCTCAGGGTGTTCTGGAACGTGAGCAGTTCCGTGCCCAGTTTATCCGTTCACAGACGGGTATCGGTATCGATCAAGGTCGCGCACATTAATAGATTATCCCCGGCTATTCTGGCCGGGGATCACATTTTTCTTCCCTCACAGTACCCATCCTCGACCGTCGCGTTACAGTAAATAAGCAAACTGAAACATTGTTTTATTACTTCATTACGCTTATTCATTTATGTCAAAGAGGATGCCATGAAAAAGTATGCCCTTGTGGGAACAGGTGGTCGTGCCGGGCTGTATATTTCCGCTATTGGCGGTCAGTGGAAAGACAACGCGCAGCTGGTTGCC
Source organism: Enterobacteriaceae bacterium UBA3516 (assembly GCA_002377245.1). Classification (GTDB taxonomy): domain Bacteria; phylum Pseudomonadota; class Gammaproteobacteria; order Enterobacterales; family Enterobacteriaceae; genus CBFFRJ01. Next base: position 6,561 of record DFPL01000024.1, on the reverse strand, counting down.
TTTTGCGATACCAACCAGACGCGTATGCATTACGCCAACACCTTATTACAAAACGAAGGTGTACAGCCGGCGTCGACATGGCCTGCTGCACAATTCGAAACCATGATTCATGAGACGCGGCCGGACATTATTATCGTCACCACCATGGACCGTACCCACGATGACTATATTGTGCGGGCGCTGAAAGCCGGGTGCGATGTCATTACCGAAAAACCGATGACGATTGATGAGCAACGCGCACTGCGGATCCTCGATGCCATCGAAGAGACCGGTCACACCGTGCGCGTGGCGTTTAATTACCGCTACGCGCCTCACCACAGTAAAGTGCGCGAATTACTGATGAGCGGTACTATTGGCGAGGTCTATTCGGTCCATTTTGAATGGTTGCTCAACACGGAGCATGGTGCGGATTATTTTCGTCGCTGGCACCGGGAAAAACGCAACAGCGGCGGCCTGCTGGTGCACAAATCCACCCACCATTTCGACCTGATGAATTTCTGGCTGGACAGCTACCCGGAGCGGGTTTATGCCGAAGGCGCGCTGCGTTTTTATGGTAAAGAGAATGCCGAAAAGCGGGGCGTCAGCCAGTTCTACCCGCGCACTCACGGCTATGCAGCAGCGCAAAATGACCCTTTCGCGCTGCATATGGCAGAAAACCCGCAGTTGAAAGCACTCTATCTTGATGCAGAACATGAGGATAATTACTGGCGCGACCAGAGCGTGTTTAGCGATGGGATCACCATCGAAGATACCCTTTCGGTGCTGGTGAAATATCAGAATCAGTGCCAGCTCAGCTACTCGCTGAACACCTATCTGCCCTGGGAAGGTCTGAACGTCGTCTTTAACGGCAGTGAAGGGCGGCTGGAGATGAAAATCATTGAGAAATCTTACGTTAATGCCGGAGGCGAGCGCGAGGACGAAGGCAGCCTGACGTCCTGCAACATCACCGTATTCCCGATGTTTGCTGAGCCGTGGCAGGCTGATTTCACTCTCGGCGAAGGCGGGCACGGCGGTGGTGATAACGCCATGCTCGCCGACCTGTTTGGCACACCGGGCAACGATCCGCTCAAGCGTGCCGCCGACCACCGCGCAGGGGCAATGTCGATCCTGACCGGGATTGCGGGCAATATTTCAATGCAGCAGCAGCGACCGGTAAATTTTCATGAGTTTGAATTGGTTAAGCGATTAAAAAAATAATTTAAAACAGTAGCCGCACCTCCAGCGGTGCGGCTAAATACCATATTTTCCCTTTCTGCTGAATGGAGTGTTGAGCCACCGCTGCGTTCAGAAATCTATTAAACTCATCCTATACCTGGTTAAAGGAATAATAATGGACATCAGAACGCTGCGTTATTTTGTGGAAGTGGTGCGACAGCAAAGTTTCACGCGCGCAGCGGAACGCTTATTTGTCACCCAGCCGACCATCAGCAAGATGCTTAAAAATCTTGAGGATGAGCTTAATTGCACGCTGCTGATTCGTGATGGCCGTAAATTACTGCTTACCGATACCGGGCGCGTAGTGTTTGAACGCGGTCTGGCGATTCTGGCGGAATTTCGCCAGCTTGAAGCTGAGCTGGGCGATATCCATCACCTCAACAAAGGAATACTACGCCTGGGGATCCCGCCGATGGTGGGCATGTTGATGGCGGGACCTATCAGTTTATTTCGGCAACGCTACCCGGGTGTGGAGCTGAAGATTGCTGAGTTTGGCGGGCTGACGGTGCAGCAGGCCGTGACCAACGGCGAGCTGGATCTGGCGATGACCGCCCTGCCCGTCGAGCCCGGTAGCGGCCTCGCGACCCTCCCCTTATTCAGCCATTCGTTGTGCGTGCTGGTCCCGCGTTCAGGGGAGTGGCATAACATGACCTCCATCACCCCGTCGCAGCTTGCCGCTCATCCCCTCTTGATTTACAACGAAGACTTCGCGTTGAGTCGTCAGCTTAATCAGCTTTTCAGTCAGCATGGCGTGAAGCCACGCATTGCCGTACGCAGCGGACAGTGGGATTTTCTTGCCGCCATGGTGCAGGCCGGGGTGGGCATCGCGATTTTACCTGAGCCCATTTGCCAGCGGCTGGATAAGCAGACCCTCAACTGGATCCCGCTGGAGAGCGATTTACGTTGGCTGTTAGGAATGATTTGGCGCGAAGGCGTTTATCTCTCCCACAGCGCCCAGGCCTGGCTGAAATGTTGTGAAGGGTTTTGGTCTGAACAGAGCCCAGGCCCGGTAAACGAAGCGTCACCGGGCCTGTAGAACGTTACTTATGCTCGATTAACAGCGATTCCAGTAAATCCAGATCGTGCAACATTTTCTGCAACGTTTCGTTACTGATCTGCCGCGTGGCGCGCAGGTGATAAAGCTCAGCACGCTCTGAGCGCAGCGCCGCCAGGCGGAACCGGCGTTCGAGGTTTTCTTCCTGTAGTGAACTTTCAACGTTATTGCGCCCATCGGCACGACGTCGCAGGTTACCGATGACCCGGGAACTGACCTCAGTCAGCAGTTGGTTATCAATATTCTCTTCAGCATCTGCCGCCATGCGCTCTTCCATTTTCTGGATAGCGACAATCGCTACTTCCGCCGTGGCTGCGCGGGCCATTCTCTCCTCTTTAAACTGCTGAGAATGGTCACGAACTTCAATACGTTGAAGCAACTGCGGCAGAGCAATCACGCCCACGAACAGCGAGAAAAGAATCACGCCAGCGGCGAGGAACACCAGCTCATAACGCGCCGGGAAGTCCATACCACTTGGCAGGAACAGAGGAATAGAGAGTACGCCCGCCAGGGTGATGGCCCCACGTACACCCGCAAAGGTAGCAATCAGCAGCTCGCGTGTACTCCAGGAACCAAACTCCATCGGCTTTTTGTGCAAAAAGCGTTTACTGAAGTTTTTCATGGTCCACAGCCAGCCAAAACGGACCAGCATCAGCGCCAGATAAATCAGCACGATATCGGTAAACAGCATCCAGGTTTCGACATTCGGATCGGCTTCTGCCGCCACCAGAGAAGATTCGAGGATACCCGGCAGTTGCAGACCTAACAGCAGGAACACCATACCGTTAAAGACAAATTCCAGCATCGCCCAGGTGCTGTTAGCGCGCAGACGCATGGCCAGCGGCGCGCTCCGCATCATGCCGGAACGGGTGATCGTCATCCCCGCCGCCACCGCAGCCAGGATGCCAGAGAAGCCAATGTGTTCCGCAATCAGGTAAGAGGCAAACGGCAGCAGGAACAGCAGCACGATCTGGGTAGCCGGTTCATCACCACCCCAGCGACTGAGGAAACGCAGTGAGCGACCGTACAGCCAGCTCACGACGAACCCGGCCAAAATCCCGCCGATAGCCACTTTGAAGAACTCAACGGTGGCCCCCCCGATGGTAAAGACCATGGTGCCCATCGCCACGGCGACAGCGAACTTCAGTGATACCAGGCCCGACGCGTCATTCATTAACGCCTCACCCTGCAAAATCCCCATGATTTTCTTAGGAATACGGCCTTCGCCGACAATGCCCGACAGCGCCACTGCATCAGTAGGCGACAGTACCGCTGCCAGCGCAAACGCCGGTACTAACACAATGCCCGGCACCAGCAGGTAGATAAGAAAACCGATACCGACAACCGTGACCACCACCAGCGCCAGCGCAAGGCCGAAGATCTCTCGCCCATGCTCAAGAAACTCACGCGTCGGCGTTTTCCAGCCGTCAGCGAACAAGAGGGGTGGGATAAAGAGAACCAAAAACAGTTCCGGATCGAACTCCACGTGCAGGCCAAACGTGGGAAAAGCCAGCAGTGCGCCGATGGCAATTTGCATAAGTGGGAGGGGAATCTGAAAGGGTAATACGCGTGTAACGACCCCCGAGAGTGAGACCACAAGGGTCATGATGAGAATAGTAAAAAAGAGTTCCATGCGTTCCCTGTTGCGATGTTTTTACAAAAGCGTCATGCCTTGATAATAGAACATTCAGCTTAACGCAAAGGTAACGGGATGTGCGTAAAAAATGAAAACGGGCGGCCTGAGCCACCCGTTTTGAGAGCATTCAGTCGACTTAGATAGCCCAACCGCCAGCATAGAAGGCCACCAGTGCCACCGCAATCACCACGGTGCCGATGTTCAGCTTACGCCATTCACCGGAGAAAATACGCCCAATCACCAGCGAGGCGAAGCCGATCATAATACCGGTCACGATGTTACAGGTCAGCACGATGAACACTGCGGTAATCAGTCCTGACATCGCATCAACGAAGTCAGCAAAGTCAATTTTCGCCACGTTGCTCAGCATCAGCAGGCCAACATACATCAGCGCAGGGGCGGTGGCGTACGCCGGAACCAGATACGAAAGCGGCGAGAGGAAGAGGATCAGCAGGAACAACACACCCACGGTCAGCGCAGTCAGACCAGTTTTACCGCCTGCTGCCGTACCCGCTGCGGATTCGATATACACCGCTGCCGGTGCCGCACCGACCAGACCTGAGAAGACGCTGCTCAGGGAGTCGGTGGTCAGCGCTTTGCCGCCATCGATAATCTGGCCGTCTTTATCCAACAGGTTCGCCTGACCGGCTACCGCACGGATGGTACCGGTCGCATCAAACACCGCCGTCATCACCAGCGCCAGCACGCTTGGCAGAACAATCGGGTTCAGTGCGCCGACGATATCGAGGCTGCCAATCAGGGAGTTGCCTTTGTCATCGCTCAGCGATGGCATGGCGAAAATACCGGAGAAGTGGACGCTCGGATCAAAAATCAGGCCGACGATGGACACGCCGATGATGGTCAACAGGATGCCGCCTGGCACTTTCAGTTTTTCCAGACCAATGATCACCGCAAGACCAATCAGCGACATGATAACCGGGAAGCTGGCGAAGTGGCCCAGTGCCACCGGCAGACCGTCCAGCGGGTTCTTGATGACCAGACCCACGCCGTTAGCAGCAATCAGCAGCAGAAACAGGCCGATACCAATACCGGTTCCGTGCGCAACACCCTGGGGGAGATTGCGCAGGATCCAGCTACGGATACCCGTGGCGGAAATCACAGTGAACAGCACACCCATCAGGAACACGGCACCCAGTGCAACCGGCACGCTGATCTGCTGGCCAAGCACCAGGCTAAAGGCGGTGAAGGCGGTCAGCGAGATAGCGCAACCGATAGCTAACGGCAGGTTAGCCCACAGGCCCATGACGATTGAGCCCACACCGGCAACCAGGCAGGTCGCAACGAAAACGGCCGCTGGCGGGAAGCCTGCTTTACCGAGCATGCCCGGCACGACGATGACCGAATAGACCATCGCCAGAAAGGTGGTTAAACCGGCAACGACTTCCTGACGAACCGTGCTGCCACGGGCAGAAATTTTAAAGAAAGCGTCGAGCGAACCGCCGGTACGCGCTGAAGGCGTAGACATAGAAAACATCCCCTGAGAATTATTATCGTTCGTTGATCTGCGCGGCGGACAGTCCACTGCGTGTTAAACGTCGTCTCCCTGTGCTGCGTTGTGACAAAGGGGTGTCACAAAAAGCAAACGTTTAACTCCGCGCATAAAAAACGGTTGGAAGAAAAAGGCAAACGATTATCCAGCGTTTAGACACCGGTTTTCAACTTAACTTTGCCCCTTTTTGCTAATTTTCGCTTATGACGGTGAAGAATTAAGCGGCAGATGCGCAAACGTTATCGTCGATGCGCAACTTTGCAACATTCAAAGATCATTTTTAGCTGCCGGGAAGTGAAAAGGGTCCGCCCTGCTGAACCGCCCTTTGCCAGGCCGGTCGCGCTTCTACCCGTTTTTGCCAGGCTTTTGTATGGGGCAGATCGTCAATGCCGCCTCTGGCCAGTAAGGCAAAAATGGGGAAGCTCATCTGTACATCGGCCATGCTAAGTTCTTCCCCGGCAAACCAGGGGCGCTGAGCCAGCTCTGACTCAATAAACCGGGCATGGGTGGCAATTTGCTTGTTCAGCCAGGCTTTTTCAATGCCGCCGCCCAACGCTTTTCCTATCGTACGGAAGCCGAAAGGCACCGGCGGTTTACCCAGGCTGCTGAAGACCAGTTTCATCAGTAAAAGCGGCATCAAAGACCCTTCGGCATAATGCAGCCAGAAGCGATATTGCTGGCGCATCGCCACGTCATGCGGTTTGAGGCGCTGCTCGGGGTCGTAGGTCTCCTGCAGATATTCGAGGATGGCCCCCGACTCAGCAATCACCAGCCCCTCATCTTCCAGTACCGGAGATTTTCCCAACGGGTGGATTTTCTTCAGTGAGTCCGGCGCAAGCATGGTCTTTTCACGCTGATAGCGAACTATCTGGTAAGGCTGTTCCAGCTCCTCAAGTGCCCAGAGCACGCGCTGGGAACGCGATTGATTAAGATGGTGCACAGTGAGCATGGCTTTCTCCGTGAAGATGTTGATTAGGATATTTATTCGAATTAACTATAGAGAACGCTCACCGTTGGATGAAAATTTTCCTAAAAAAAACGTTTATACACTGGTTGTTTTTTAACCACCTTCTAAAATTAAAGTGTCAGTACAAGCCGGAACCTTCAACATAACTGTGGGGTACTGATGTCGGGGGAAACCCTCCC
>DFPL01000353.1 GCA_002377245.1 Enterobacteriaceae bacterium UBA3516 | reverse complement strand
CCTGGAGTATCATCACCACCTCCCGCGAAAATCTAAAAAAACAGCTGCAGCAACAGCCGTAGCGCGTATTGAGCGATGCCTGAAAAGCCTGACGGAGGAGGTCAGGCTAAATGCCTTAACGCTGCATCATTGTGCTTTGGCCACAAATAAACCGATGTTTGATGTGGCCCGCCTTTTTAAATTTCCAGCCCCAGTTCCCTGACAATCTTGCAGAGTTTAGTGGCACCATAAAAATTCAGATGGTCGGCATCATAATAATCTTCAGGGGTGAAAGATTGGTGAGCAGACAGATCGGTCATGAAGATATTGGTAGAATTCGTTACGCTTTTGATAAAGGCAAGCGTCTCATTCTTAAGGTTTTGGTCGTAATGCTGTCTGTAAAATTCAGTAAACGGCATAACGATAAAAGTAAGTGTTGAATTCGTTGCTTCAATGAGGGACAGCAGAGACGAAATAACGTCTTTGTTGTTTTCGAAACTGTGCTTCCTTTGGTAATTTTTAGAAAGCTCTACAACCCGGTTATGAATTTCGGTTGATGAATAGGAAAAGTGAGTGCAATAACTTCTGTCGTTAATGAAATCGACAGACTTGCTTAAATTTGGCATATCAAGAAGTAAGTCGTGCAGCCATGATAATTCTTCGTCATGATCAAACTGAGGATGATGTTGTTGCTTGTAAATATACTGAATCAGCAGATCAAGAGGGCCGGTGATATATGGTCTGGTATCGGTATTAATCGAGCCGGCCTCTTTTTTTCTATAGTTATATTCAATGTGCTGACTTTTGCAAAAATAGCGAGCAATGGGAAAGGTTGGTGATCCCCCCATTGATAACTCGAAGAAAGCATCATACAGGCCGATGCAGATAATGAAATTTTTTATCTTTGTGGTTTCAACTGCCTTTTTTATCAGGCTGTAAGATAACGTAAAATCACCAGAAAAAAGTGAGAGGTTAACGGCTTTATCTAATAGTTTATCAGGGAACCCCTGATAGCCGTAAGATGAGCCGAGTATTAACGTTTTAACTTCTGGATCGTTAAGGAGTTTTTCATAACGAGAATTGAGAAGCGGTATGAAGCCAGCATCTATACTAAACCGATTTCTGTTTTTTTCTGGGAATTGCAGTGCGGTTAAGACATCCGGGAATTGTATTTTGTTGTTTTTGAGGAAGTTGAAACCTATATGGTCGGTAACGACGATGGGGATAAGGTTATCATCTTCCAGATTTAACTGGATGGTTTCAGGGCCTGTTTCCAGTTTGATTTCAAATGACGTTACTTTTTCTATCTTACATGGCAGGAACACGGAATTAAGTATATATTGGTGCCAGTCCTGCCCTACGAAGATAACATGGCATGAAAGTGTTGAAAAATAGTGTATGAAAAAAGAATTCAGGTGTGAAATTAGATTATCCACATCATCAGGCGTCACGTTTTTTTCAGCGCAATAAATCAATTCATTGATAAATGATGCGGTATTTTCATCATCATTTAAAAGACTACTGTTTTGAATAAATAAATCTTTCAATTCATCAATGACTGAATCATTTTGGATCCAGCTCATTTTTTGTGCCAGCAAGTGAATGTTTTTTAGAAAAAGAACCGTGCTATTCATTTTTTCTGGTTGCCTGTAAATTAATTTAACCGAAAAAGGTCTCTGATTTCGTTAATAGGGGAGTATACAGGAGGCGATCAGAGATGGAAATAATACACGGGCCTTTCAGTGACAGAATTCCATCAACGTTTTACCTAAGGTAAATTCAGGGCGATGGTAAGAAACAGCGCGTTCCTCTCCGCAACGCTCTCAGCAATATTGCCACTTCGGCAGTAGCCTTAAAGTCAGGGCAAATGCTTTTGCCATAAGGAGATAGGGCTACCCGCTTCGAAAAGATTCGCATTTACAAATGTATACATAAAAAAAGAAACCTTTAACTTTTACCCACATTTTCTATGTGTAATAGTTTTGTAGCACTTTTTGCTAAAGCAATCAAAAGAGGGATTTTATGGGTATTATCAGAGAGTTAAGCAAAGACGAAATTATGCTGGTGAGTGGTGGCGGTAACTCAGAAGACCATGACAGCCTTTGCCGGCCAGGTACGGGGGCCAGAAATTCACTCGGAAGGAACGCTCCCACGCATATCTACAGCGACCCTAAAACCGTTCAATGCGCGAGTGGTGTATGTCAATGTGGGCTATTGACAATATTTCTGTTTATACCCCTCCATTTTCATAATGTTAAAACTACACCCGCCAGTATATAAAATAATGGCTGATATCAATTAAGCAAAAATAAGGCCGCTTATGGAAAGCGATGCTAAAAAAATGGTGTCAGATAATAAAGGCGCCGAACGCAGTGTTTTTGAAGTTGTCTCTATATTACTTATGATTATCTTTATGTCAGTGGGGTGGACTGCTGTCCCCCTGTTTACTATCGATGCTATAGGTTTGGATATTTCTGTATTCATCATGCTTATGGGGGAATTTATCACCGCAATTTGTGCGTATCAATTTTTCCTGAAAAAAAGACCAGGTATCAATTTTTGTTTTCATCAGCAAACAGGCATAATGCTTTTTTTTGCCGGGGCAGTGGTTGTTATACTGCTTTTGCAAATAAGTGCGTTTGCACTATCAAACGTACAGGATAATGGAGGGGAACAGGAACGTTTAACGTGGGTATCAATCTTTACACTTATTTTTATTGTGCCGATATATGAGGAGATTTATTACAGAGGATGTGTGATAGAACTCATACGATTAGTTTTTACAAAAAGCATGCTAATACCTGTTGTCCTATCATCAATATTTTTTTGCTTTATGCATACACAATATAACGATTATATCAGCTATTTCGTTCTCTTTGCCTCTTCCTTATTGATAGGCTATACGCGATTTAAAACCAATGGGTTGTTCTATCCCGTGCTCCTTCATTCAATGATGAACACCATTGCAATATTTTTGATGAGTATGCACTCAGCCTCATAGATTGAAGGTTACTCACCGGCAGGATGTGGTTAAAGAGCTCAAATTGTAGATATATTTTGTTACATATAAATACATAAAAAAAGAAATCTTCACCTTTTCCTCACATTCAGTGTGTGTAATAGTTGCTGAGCACTTTTTGCCAAAACTGACTAAGAAGGATTTTATGAAACAAATCAGAGAGTTAAGCTTGGATGAAATAGCGCTTGTGAGTGGGGGTAATAGAAACGGATCTGATCGTGACGACAGCCGTTCATGGAGCCATCTCGCAAGAAATGCACCTGACCATATTTACAGCGACCCAAGCACGGTCAGATGCGCTAACAATGTTTTTGGTGGCATGATCGGCGGCGCGATTAAGGGTGGAGTCGTAGGAATGGCACGTGGAGTGGTCGGGGGTGCTTTTACTGGTCAATGCCTTGCCGGTGGGCATAACGGAAATGATAACGGTAATAAAGCAGGATCAAGTAAATGTTCTGGCAATGGTGCTTCCGGTACCTGTAATCGATAAGTTGCCTTTATAAATAAATGTAAGGAGACATAATGGTTACCGCAAAAACGGTATCAGGTGTTTTAGGTACGACAGCTGGATTTATACTGCTTGGATATTCATCCATCATGTCTCCTTCGCTCTCAGATGGGGTTAGGTCATTTTCAGATTTCATGATAATTATTCTGACAATCTATGCTGCCACTGACATTGTCGAGAAGTTGGTGTCCTTTTATATCAAAAAAAGACGATCATAAAAAGAGTAGCCAATGAGTGTTTTACTATGACTTATTCATCATTTAAGGCTTAGGCGAAAGTAAGATCGTGCGTCAGGATGGCGGGTTAAGACAAGAGTAATGCAATAATCTCTAATAACTGAATCGGCATCTCAAATTTAATTTTTCATCGACATCACGATGCTGGGTAAACTTGTCATTTATGACGATTTAATTATTTCATGGTGTCATTTTGTGAACATCAAATGAGTTTATTCAGAAAAGAAGCATTAGATAATCAGGGTGACGTTATCCATGGTGATATTATTATACCTGCGTCCTTTGCTATGGCTTTAAGTGCATCAGCCACTGTGGTACTGCTCATCTTATTGGCCGTTTTTTTGTATTTTGGAACCTATACCAGAAAAGCACATTTGTCTGGAATCGTTATGCCCTCAACAGGCTTGATAAAAATAACGCCTCAGTACTCAGGAAATGTCACTAGCCTGACCGTGTCTGAAGGTCAGCATGTCACTGCGGGTAGTCCGCTTTATTATATTAGCGGAGAGCATTATAACGGCCAGGGGGCAGGCACGTTGGCCGCTGTCAATCTCTCCCTGCAAACTCAATACGCAATGCTCCTGACACAACAACAGTTGGAAAAGAATGATAATCAGCAACAACAAGTCGCTGCGAGACAACGCATTCACTCTCTTCAACCTCAAATTCAGAGCGCTGAGCAGCGTTTACGTCAGGCTGAATATCAGGCTGATTTAGCGGTGTCAATGATGAACCGTTATCAAAAACTGGTGGCAAATCATTACGTGGCTGATGTCGAATATCAGCAAAAGCAGATTGACATGTCAGCAGCCAAAGAGAACGTTGAGAGCCAGAGGCAAGTCCTCCTTCAACTCCACACCGAGCTTGATAGAGCAGGGGATGAACTTAATCATCTGACCGTGCAAGGTGACAGTCGAAAGGCTGAACTCGACAGGCAACTTCAGACGCTGAAACAACAACAAGTAGAGCTTTCCGGGCAAGAGCATTTCACGCTTACATCGCCTGTTAATGGCACAGTAGCCGCCATACTCGTTCGACCCGGACAGGCAGTGAAATCGCTCGAACCAGTTATGACCGTCGTGCCAGATAACGCAACACTTCAGATAGAGTTGTATGCGACCAGCCAGAATGCAGGTTTTATACAATTGGGGCAGCGTGTTGCTTTACGGTTTGCCGCATTCCCCTATCAGAAATTTGGTGTGCAATACGGGACTATTCGTGAAATCAGTCGGACAACATTGACCCCTACAGATTTACTCTCTGTTTCTCCTGTCACATGGAAAGAAAATGAAGGCCATTATCGGGTCATCGTAGTTCCTGAACACGCTTTTATCCTCGCCTATGGACGAAAGGAACCGCTCCGTTCCGGCATGGCTCTTGAAGGCGATATCAATCTCGATAAAAGGCAGCTATGGGAATGGCTGACAGAACCTCTCTGGAGTCTAAAAGGAAAACTTTAATGGACAGCCTGAACTGGACTGGAAGAAAAAAACTTCCTGTTATACGCCAGACTGAGTCTGCAGAGTGCGGGCTGGCCTGCCTGGTCATGATTGCCGGTTGGCATGGTCTGCAGACAGACTTATCGACCCTACGTGAACGCTTCAATATTAGTACGCAAGGGATGACGCTTCAGCGGCTCATCGATTGCGCCTCAGGTTTACGCTTGTCATCTCGAGCCGTTCGACTTGAACCCGAGGAGCTTAAATCGCTTAGCCTGCCCTGTATCCTTCACTGGAATATGAACCATTTCGTCGTTCTGGAACGTGTGCGCGGCGATAAATTGGTGATCCACGATCCTGACAGGGGCAGGCATGTTCTTTCACTTAAGGACGCAGGCAAGCATTTCACCGGCATTGCTCTGGAGCTGAACCCAGCCAGCCATTTTGTTGCTCATAGTGAAAAAAAGAAAATTCATCTGCGACAACTCACGGGTAAAACACCTGGGCTTTTTTTTGCAATGTTACGGATTATTACGTTTGCACTCGCCCTCGAAGTCATCGCGTTGGGAAGCCCATTACTTAATCAGTTGGTCATTGATGAAGTGCTTGTCGCCTCTGATCAGAATCTTTTAACCATTATCATCATAGGATTGCTGCTGCTGACGTTAACCCAGATGTTGCTCTCGCTGGCACGTCAGTGGGCCAGTATCACGCTGTCAGTTAACTTTAATATGCAGTGGACAGCGCGGGTATTTCACCATTTAGTCAGACTCCCTTTGACGTGGTTTGATGCCAGAAGCAAAGGAAGTATCAATGCACGTTTTAGCGCGGTAGATACCATTCAGGAGGCTCTGACATCACAGGTTCTTGAGGGGATCCTGGATGTTCTGCTCGTTGTAACCTCTCTTTGTATGATGCTTTTATACAGCTCAGCACTCACCCTCATTGCGATAATCGCGGCATTTATCTATGGTCTGCTCAGAGCCTTGTGGTATCCCGCTTTAAGACAGGCGGCAGAAGATGCCTGGGACGCCAGCGCACGTGAGTCCGGTCATTTTCTTGAAACACTTAACGGCATCCTTAGTTTGCGTATCAATGGTGTTATCGCGCATCGTGAAGCGGCATGGCTCAATCTGAATGTCGCTCGCAGAAACACCGAACTGCACCAGAGCAGGCTGCTTATGTGTTATGACATTGCACATACTCTCACTTCGAGCATCGTGACCGCGATAGTGCTTTGGAAGGGGGCGTGTGAGGTATTGGACGGTACCTTCACGATCGGGATGCTGGTCGCCTATCTCTCTTATCAAGGCAGGTTTTCATCAAGCATAAGTAGCCTTACCGATAAATTTTTCTCCTGGCGCATGCTGGACGTTTATAATGAGCGGCTCGCCGATATTGTGCTAAATCCAGCCGAAGGTGAAAGAAAAAAAGAATCGACACCTGATAGTGTGGCGATATCTGACATGCCGGATGCGGTGCATACAACCAGGCAGCAACCGAACATACCCTTAACGCTTAATCAAATCACCTTTTGCCACAAAGGCGAGGGCGCACCCGTAATAAAACAACTTTCTTTATCACTCAACGTGGGCGAAGTGGTCGCAATTACCGGTAAATCCGGTTGCGGTAAATCTACGCTTGTTAAGCTTATTCTAGGAATTCATGTCCCTGACGAAGGTGTAATAAATACCTTTGGTATTCCACATACCCACCCTGATTATTTTCAGGTTCGTCAGCGGATTGGAACGGTATTGCAGGATGACCAAATTTTCAGGGGGTCGATTGCAGATAATATTATTTTCTTCAATGAATTTCGCGACTATGACTGGATGGTTAAGTGTTCCCAGTCAGCAATGATTGATAACGAAATTATGGCGATGTCCATGGGATACCAGACGTTATTAGGCGAATCCGGTGGTGGGCTGTCGGGTGGGCAGAAACAGCGGATTTTGCTGGCTCGGGCATTGTATAAAAGGCCGGGATTTATGCTTCTTGATGAAGCTACAAGCCATCTGGATGTGGAAAATGAAATCCTAATCAGTCAGACACTTCGGCAAACAGGTATTCCTGTATTACTTATTGCACATCGCCAAGAAACGCTGGCATCCGCTGATCGCATTCTCTATATGGAAAATGGATGTTTATATAACTGAAATACTTGGTTTTATCCGGTTGGTTGTATAATTTATGCGCCAGTTAATATAAAAATAATATGCCAATAATGCCCCTGTTTTGGTGTGCTGGAATATCGTTGATAAATAGACTGGCGCAGAAATGATGACGTTAGATTGCACGCTGCGCCAGACCAGTGAAAACAGAATATACAAAGGAAGCATCCTTTAAGAAAGAATGCTACGGCTTCTTTTTAAAGAGGGATGAATGACATGTAATGCGTTATCTTACCTGCATACGGTATTCAATCATACCGCTTTTTTTAGCAATCCAGTCATATAGCCGTTGACCACGATAGTTTGCTTCATGCGTATGCCAGTAAAGATGGCTGGCATGCCGTTTTCTGGCCTCTTTTTGCACATATTCTACTAACTGTTTTCCAACCTGTTTTCCCCGGATATTCTCGCAGACGTATAAATCTTCAAGATAACAATAGTCATTCTCAGCCCAGGTTGAACGGTGAAAAAGGTAATGTGCAAAGCCTACCAGTTCACCATTATATCTGGCTACCGCACAGAATACCGGCTCAATGGGGCTGGCAAATCGTTGCCAGGTGCGTTGGGTGACGGCCTCAGCAATATCAACGTTATAAAATATTTGATAGTTTTTCCACATTGGCAACCAGTTTTCATAATCTGCTTCAGCGGCAGACTCAATGGTAATAATCATATTGCTCATAATAACCCCTTATTTATGTCCAGTAATTTATGTATTGGATGAGGACATTCTTTCACGCGAAAATAAAGCGGCGATGCATGTATTGGGTGATGTTTTTAACGCGTACGCAATAAAAACAATTTTTATCCCGAATCCAGAAAGCCCAGAAAATTTCACCACGCAGCATAATGGTCATCTGCTCCCGAATAGTCCCTGCCAGGTACGGGAAGAAGTATAAGCATGAATTGGCACGTTGAGCCCCACCAATTTTTTCACTATGAGCAGACCAATGTGTTTCTGCTATTCACCCTGGCTGGTATAGACTCCGTGGTCACAGGCGCAGGGACGGAGAATCTGATGTTTAAACATGCACAACTCGAAACCGTAAAAGCAGGGATCGTTGATCCGGCAAACGGGGCACTGCCTCTTCATGAACGCATCCAGCGGGCAATTCGGGCACTCATTCTCGAAGGGGTGTTAACGCACGGTAAAGCGCTGCCCGCCTCACGGGCGCTGGCAACCTCACTTAACGTCTCCAGAGACACTATTGAAGCTGCGTACAGCCGGCTGCACGCGGAAGGCTTCATTGAGCGGCAAACGGGCAAGGGCAGCTTTGTTTCAGCCAGCACCCGGTTTCTGAAATCACATACGCGGCAGCGTCAGTCAGCCGCGAAGGGGCGCGAGCCCAAACTCAGCGCGCGGGGGCAGGTGATTTATGACAGTGGTGGGGTCCGTGAATTTGCATTACCGCGTCCACTGGCACCCGGTATCCCGGAAACCCGTTTGTTTCCAATACCCACCTGGGAGCGTCTTCAACGGCAAATCCTGAAGGAATATCGCTATCAGGCACTGGAGCAAAGCCCGCCACAAGGGGTAACGCGGTTGCGGCGGGCCATTGCGGAGTATGTCAATCTGGAGCGTGGGGCCCACGCAACGCCGGAACGTATCCTTATTCTGACC
The DNA here is from genome assembly GCA_002377245.1 of Enterobacteriaceae bacterium UBA3516. Taxonomy (GTDB): domain Bacteria; phylum Pseudomonadota; class Gammaproteobacteria; order Enterobacterales; family Enterobacteriaceae; genus CBFFRJ01. The sequence continues at coordinate 8,903 of DFPL01000353.1, read as the reverse complement.
AGCTCCCAGCAGGCGCTCGCGCTTTGTTCTCACGTCCTCATGGACAATAACGAGAGCATTGTCATTGAAGACCCGACCTATCAGGGGGCGCGTAAAGCCTTTACGGCCGCCGGGCTGAACTGCATTGCGGTGCCGCTTGATGATAAGGGGGTCTGTATTGATCACCTGAATTCACTCACCCATCCTGCAAAAGCTATCTACCTTACGCCTTCACACCAGTATCCCACCGGCGTCACGCTGTCCCTCGACCGGCGGCTTGCGGTTATCGACTGGGCAAACCGTCAGCAGGCCTGGATTATAGAAGACGACTACGACAGCGAGTTTCACTATGAAGGGAAGCCGATGGCCTGCGTACAGGGGCTGGATACTTCTGATCGGACAATCTATATCGGGACCTTCACCAAATCACTTTTTCCAGGGTTGCGCATCGCCTATATGATCGTGCCTGAGGAACTTGTTGAGCCTCTGACGATGGCAAGAACCTTAATGGACGGTCACACCGCCTCAATCACGCAACTGACGCTGGCTAAATTTCTCGAAGGGGGGCATTTTGGCGCCTATGTACGGATGATGCGCGGAGTCTATGTTGCCCGTCGCGACAAACTCGCCAGCCTGATTGAAACCTTTCTCTCCGATTTTGTTACCTTTACCACGCCAGCGGGGGGGATGCAGATGCCGTGTCATTTGAAAGAGGGGATACTGGAGGGCGAGGTGGCCGTAGCCGCTCGCCGTGCGGGTGTGGATATGCTGGGACTTACCGGGTTATATGCGCACGACCCCACCTCGACAGGCTTTTTGATGGGGTTCGCGGCCTATACCGAACAGGAGATGGAAGAGGCGGTCAAAAAACTCGCCGCCATCTTCCGTTCCAGGTAGATTGCCCTGCGGCTGAACGCGCGCCCGCAGAACGCGGCGGGCGCGCACGCTTATGCCGCGCTGTTATACCCCGGCTCCGGCAGCAGCGTTTTGCCGCCCTTCAGGGTGAAGAGAGAGATAACCGTAAAGCTCAGCGTAATGCACCCGAGAACGAGATACGCCTGATGGAAACCCACGGTGTCGTACATCCGACCCACCCACGCCGACAGCACCACCCCTGAAAGCTGCTTTGATAAGTTAAAACCAATCAGGAACAGCGTGGCCGACAGTTTCGGGTTAAACGCAGAGGAAATGTATTTAAAGGTGCCCACCAACAGGAACGGCAGTTCAAACATATGCAGCATTTTTAAGATAACCACTTCGACCGCAGAGGACGCAAAAGAGGAACCTAAAATACGCGCTGACATGATCACACCCGCCGCGAGCAGGGCGTTCTTGGCGCCAATGCGGTTCACAATCGCAGGGGCAAAGAACATGATGGTGGCGTTGAGTAACTCCCCGCCGGTGGTGACGAAACCAAACACTTCGGTGCCACGTTGCGGACTGGAGAAGAAACCTTTAAAGAAGTTGGCAAACTGCTGGTCGAAGACGTCATACACGCTGGCGACCCCCACGACATACACAATGAAGCCCCAGAAACGTGGCATCCGCAACAGCTCGGCAGCGGTGCGCATCGAAAACGCCTGACGATTGGCCCCCAGTGCATCAATCACCCGTTCGCTGTTGCTGCCTTCCGGCTTCGACATCCACAACAGCACGCCGAGCACCAGCGCAAAGCCGGAGGCGATCCAGAAGGTAATATTGGGGTCGATACCAAACAAAATACCGGTGATGGAGGCGCACAATGCCCAGCCGACGCAGCCGGAAACGCGCACTTTGCCGTATTCAAACCGATTGGCGCGGCTGACGCGCTCAATGTAGGCCTCTACCGCCCCGGAGCCGCTGGAGAAGACCACGCCTAAATAGATCCCGCCCGCCAGCGCACCGGCGAAAATATTCATCTGCAACAACGGCGACAGCACGAATATAAAGAAGGGCGCAAACAGAATGAGCAGAACCGTGATGGTCCACAGCAGGTGTTTACGTAACCCGAGCTTGTCGGAGATCAGGCCAAACACCGGCTGGAAGACAATCGCAAACAGCGAAATAGAGGAGAACACAATCCCCGTTTCTGTTTTGGTTAAATGGTTAACTTCCGCCAGCCAGACCGGGAAAAAGGGAAAATAGGCCGACATAATGAAGTAGTAGAAGAAAAAGAACAGCATAAAGTAGATAAAGTTATGCCGTTCTCTTGGTGCAAGTTCAGAGAGTTTCATGGGTGACTGTTCCATCCTGTTATGCCTGTAAGCCAGGGGGCTTAACGCCCCCCGATTATTATTGGAAGTGGAGCGTTAACTGATATTGCCATTGTGTCTCAAGCAGCAACCATTGCTGCAATACGCTGGGCGTCCAGGAGTCATCCCCGCCGATGCCCATATGCAGGCCATCGAGGGTTATCCAGACGCCATTTTCTGGCTGCATCCGGTGCCAGTGGTCGGTCTCCATTAACTGCGCGGTGCTGTAAGGCTGCACCGAAAAGTGAAAATCTCCCGTTACGTGCCAGCGCCCCCAGTCCAGCGCGGCGGTGTGGCAACGCAGGCCATTTTCGGTGGGAAAAATGTACGGCGTGGTCATCTCATCGAGAGGCAGCGTCCAGCGGGAGAAGCAGGCGCTGGTGCGGCGATCCGGGTAGTTTTCGTGCGGACCCAAACCGAGCCATGAGACGGGGGTGTTTTGATCCGTCACCTGGAAATGCAGCCCGACACGCGGCAGCGGCGGCAGCGTCCCTGCGCGTTCGCCATCGACCGCCAGATGTAGCTTGCCTTCGGCATCAAAGGTCATCCGCCAGTGGCTGGCGATCACCACCTCGTCACCGTTCAGGTAGTGCCAGCGGCTGTCAATCACCACCTCATGGGCCAGTCGTTGCGCGTCGCACTGCACGCAGCGCGCGCTAAGGTTGTACAACCCCGCGCTTTTCCAGCGCTCGACCCAGGCGTTGGGATCGATGCGTTCCACTTCGCTGACGCCAATGTCGTTATCCAGCGGGGCGCGCACAAACTGGTCGCGCAGCGGCGTGAGCAGGCGTTCCACGCCGTCCACCTGCCAGTGGCTTAACAGACCGCTTTGCCTGTCGATAGTCCATTGTTGCGCGCCATGGCGCACCGTCCAGGCGCTCTCGCTGCCCTCAAGCTCAGGGGCGTCGCCACTGGCTTGCAAAGCTCGCAGCACCAGCGGGGCCGCAAGCGGGAACTGCTGCCAGGCGACACGGTGCCCGGCGTCAGACCAGGCGGTGGCCTGGGGTTGCACCACCGCAAGCGTTAACCACACTTTTTCGGCGCCAGCAGGTAGCGTCAACGCATCACTGAGTGTCAGTTCGCACTGGCCTTCCGGCGACATCTCCAGCGTCACACTGCCTTGGGCAAGGGTTTCGCCTGCGGCCTGAACCTGCCAGTGCAGCGCTTCGTTATCGGTCGGGCGGAAGAGATATTCGCTGGTGACGCTGACCCGCAGCGGGTTTTGCGACAGCAGGGCAAACTGGAAAAATTGCTGCGCATGTTTGGCTTCAGTGAGCGACGGGTGCGTGCGGCGGTCGGGGAACACCAGACCGTTCATGCAGAACTGACGATCGTTGGGTTTGTCGCCAAAATCGCCGCCGTAGGCCCAGCCCGTGCTGCCATCTTCAAAAGTTTTGGTGATGGCCTGGTCGGCCCAGTCCCAAATGAAACCGCCCTGCAGGCGCGGGTACTCACGAAATGCCTGCCAGTAATCGGCAAAGTTGCCGAGGCTATTGCCCATGGCGTGAGCGTATTCGCAGAGGATCAGCGGGCGATCTTCGCCCGGCATACTGATCCACTTTTTGATCCCCCATTTCGGCACCGCCGGGATCGGCAGATCGCTGTCCACGCGGGCATACATCGGGCAGAGAATGTCGGTCGTGGTGCTGTTCGCGCCGCCGCCTTCGTACTGCACCGGGCGTGAGGGATCATTACGCTTGAGCCAGTGGTACATGGCTTCATGGTTGCCGCCGCCACCGGATTCATTGCCCAGAGACCAGATGATGATCGAAGGGTGGTTGCGATTGGTTTGCACCATTCTTGTCACGCGTGCGCTCCAGGCGGGCAGCCAGGCCGGGTCGTCAGAAAGACGGTTCATCGGCACCATGCCGTGGGTTTCGATATTGGCTTCGTCAACCACATACAGCCCATAGCGGTTGCACAACTCATACCAGCGCGGCGCGTTGGGGTAGTGAGAGCAGCGCGTGGCGTTGAAGTTGTTCTGCTTCATCAGCAGGATGTCCTGCACCATGTCCTCTTCGGTGACAACCTGCCCCCGCTGATGGTGATGTTCGTGGCGGTTAACGCCGCGGATCAACAGCGGCTTACCGTTGAGTTTCAGCAGACCGTTGTCGATTTCCACCCGGCGGAAACCGATGTCCCAGGCTTCGGCTTCGAGAAGTTCATCGTCGCGCCACAGCGACACCACCGCCCGGTAGCAGTTCGGCGTTTCTGCACTCCACAGTGCCGGGCGTTCGACCGGCATACGCATGACGGCGCGCTCGGTGTAGTTACCGCGCTCGTCAATCACTGGCGAGCCCGGCGGCTGTTGATGGCTGGCTACACAGTACGTGTCATCCCACAGTTCGACCTTGACCGACAGTGTTTCCAGCAACTGCGCCGGGGCCGCGACGGTGACCTTCACCTCAAGTTCGGCATCACGGTACAGAGCATCCAGCTGCGGGGTGAGTTGCACATCGCCCAGGTGTAGCGTGGGTTTGTTCAGCAGCCAGACGGAACGGAAGATCCCGCTCATCCGCCACATGTCCTGATCTTCAAGCCAGGTGCCCGCGCTCCAGCGCATGACCATCACGCAGAGCCGGTTATCGCCTGCGCGTAAATAGGGGCTGAGGTCAAAGGCCGCGGGCAGGCGGCTGTCCTGCGAGTAGCCGACCCATTCACCGTTGCACCACAGATGAAACGCTGAATTCACCCCGTCAAAGATAATCTGCGTCTGTCCGTCAGCCCGCCAGTTCTCCTCCACGCTGAACATCAGTGAGTAGCAGCCGGTCGGGTTCTCTTCCGGCACGCGCGGCGGGGTGGTTTCGATGGGGTAGCGCACATTGGTGTAAATGGGGGCGTCATAGCCCTCCATTTGCCAGTTCGAGGGCACCGGGGTGCTGCGGCTGCCGGGCAGGTCGCCCTCCAGCCAGCGGGCCTCGACGTCAAACGGGCTGCGGGCATAGAAGAATTGCCATTGGCCATCCAGCAGGCGCCGTTGTGCGGAATGCGCGTTTTCCCTGGCGGCGTTCACATCACGCCAGCTGGCGAAGCTCGGGTGAGCCGGTAAACGGTTCAGATGGGTAATGGTCTGGTTTTGCCAGTCTTCACGGGCAAGCACCTCATTAAATTTTGGCCCCTGAAGGGCATGTAATTCATGATGTTGCATATTTATACCTGAAGAAAAAAGAAAAATGTCATTCGCTAGACAAGATGGGGGAGTTATCAGATATTTTGTTCAGTGCCACAATATCGGCGAAAGTGAAACCCATTCACGATCACGAAACCGCGCAAAAGCCACCAATTTATGTCGTCTTTTCGACATAGAATGTTAGCGAGCGACATTGTTACTACAACGTTAAGGAGAAGGTGATGCAACGCCGTACGGCAACGCTGGAAGATGTGGCGCGGGAAGCGGGTGTCTCGGAACAGACCGTGTCTCGTGTGCTGAATAAACCTGAGGTCGTGGCGGAGCGCACCCGGGAGAAAGTCATCCGTGCGATGCAGGCACTGCACTATGTACCCAACCGCTCGGCCCAACTGCTGGCAGGAAAGTCTGCGCCGTCCATTGGGTTGATTACTGCCTCATTGACGCTGCATGCCCCTTCACAAATTGCTGCCGCCATCAAAAGCCACGCCAGTGCGCACGAGCTGGAAGTCGCCATCGCGATGCCTGCCACGGCGGACTACAGCGCATTGCAGGCCCGGTTGAATGAATTTCGGGCGCAGAATATTCGCGGTGCGATAGTTAATCTGCCGCTGGAAGGGAGCATTGCGGAAAAACTGGTGAGTGAGAACCCGGACATCTGCTGTCTGTTTTTAGACATCTCGCCGGAAACCGATGTCTCCTGCGTGCGTTTCGACCACCTTGATGGCTGTGGCGCCTGCGTCACCCACCTTTGGGAACTGGGCCATCGCGAGTTTGGTTTGCTGGCCGGGCCGGAGAGTTCGGTTTCGGCGCGCATGCGCTTGAGTAGCTGGCGTGAAGCCTTGCACCGCCACGGGGTGAGCAATGCGGTGACGGTGTTTGGTGACTGGAGTGCAGCCAGCGGCTGGCACAAGGCCTTTGAGCTGTTACACCAGTACCCGAAGATCAGCGCGATTGTGGTGGCCAACGACCAGATGGCGCTGGGGGTGCTGAGCGCGCTCGCCCAGCTCAATCGCACCGGGAGCCGGGCGGTCTCGGTGACCGGTTATGACGACACCGCAGACAGCCTCTATTTTCAGCCGCCGCTGACGACCGTGGCGCAGGATTTCAACAAGCTGGGCAAGCGCGCCGTGGAGTTGCTCATCCAGCAGATTGCCGCGCCGCAGATGCGGATCCGTGAGCTACTGCCGACGCGCCTGGTGGTTCGCCAGTCGACCTGGCCGCTGGGCGGAGAAGCGCAAGAGGAAAAAACGCAGCTGATTACGCAGATAAAAACGCTGGTGGAGAGGCTGTAAGGGTGCAGCCTCCCACCCGTTCTTATAGGTCGCCAGGTGTTTTCCGTGCTGTATAGTGAAGCCTGCAAACCACGGTTAATGGGAGAGAAAAATGACAGTATTCGTTACCGCTCAGGCGCAGCTCATTGTCGGTGAGGCGCAGGNNGCGCTGATTGAAAACGCGGAGGGAAACCCAATTCAGGATGCGCTGCATATTTACAACGCAGACGATGTGTCAGACGGAAAGATCCCATCGGATGTCAAAATCGGCTGGTCCGAAGACAACAAAAAATGCGTGCTGTTGATTAACGGACACCCGCACGGTGTCTTTAATTTCGAGACTAAAAATGGCTACTGCCGCACCGGATTCCCGCCAGCGGACAATGAGGTCTGGTCGCTCTTCGGCCACGACTGGACGGATGACGTCGATGATTTTTTCAGGTAATGCAGGGTAAACAATGAAAAGACGTTATGTCGTTGCAGATGTTTTTACCGATACCCCCTTTCTTGGCAACCCGGTTGCGGTGGTACTGGATGCCGAAGGGCTGACCCCCGCGCAGATGCAGCAGATAGCGGCGGAATTTGGCTACAGTGAAACCACGTTCGTGCTGCCGCCCGAAGCGCCAGCGCACACCGCATGGGTGAGGATTTTTACCCCGACGCGGGAGATCCCGTTTGCCGGGCATCCTAATGTGGGTACGGCGTTTGTTCTGGCGCGTTATGCCGCAGCACGCGGAGAGCGCCTGCCCGAGACCTTGCTGTTCGAGGAAGGGGCGGGCCTGGTGCCGGTCAGGCTGATCGACGAGCACGGGGTGNNAGGTCAGCCCGGAGCAGGTTGCAGCCTGTCTCTCTCTCGACGCGCATCAGGTTAACACCCAGGCCCACCCGCCGCAGGTCGTCTCGGTGGGGCTACCGTTTCTGGTGGTCGAACTGGACTCCCGCGAAGCGCTTCGCCGCTGCGTGCCAAATTTACAGGGCTTTCGGGCAATCCTGCCGCTGGATGGCGCGGTCTCCATTTACGCCTACACCCTGGATACGGCAGTTGATGACCAGTGCGATGTGCAGGCGCGGATGTTTACGCCACGTATGACTGAAGATCCGGCCACGGGCAGTGCGACTGCGGCGATGACGGCGCTGCTGGCCTCTCTACAGGGCAAAACAACCCTTTCGCTGCGCGTAAGCCAGGGGGTGGATATGGGGCGGGCCAGCATGCTCTGGTCCGCGTTCGATGCTGCGTCAGGCTCGCCGGTGGTGCGGGTAGGGGGCAAGTGCGTGATGACCATGGAAGGCACGCTTGAGGTCTAGCGTGCCAGAGTCGGGAGGTGCCCGGCAACGCCCTGAACCTATGTACAGGGCAAGCGTGTTGGCAATTGGCGGTGGGTAACAACCGGTGGATCAATCGAAGTAGGTCGGGCGTTCGGAGGTGGCAATCTCCATGCTGACCAACAGTTCTTCGGGCACGATACGCGTCAGCGACAGCGCTGGCAGATCGTTAAGGGCGAAGAAACCGATATCGGTGGACTCATGGCTAATTGCCAGACTGCCGCCGGTTTCCTCACACAGAAAGATGAGTTTATAAACATGCCAGGGCAGGGGAGGATGGCCATGCAGATTACGATCCCACACGCCCAGCAGCTTGGTGGCTTTCACTTCCAGCCCGGTCTCTTCAAGTACCTCGCGGCAGACGGCCGCAGACGGGGTGTCGCCCACATCGGCCCAACCGCCGGGTAAACTCCACTTACCCTCGTCCGCTTCTTTCACCATCAGCAGTTTGCCATCACGAATGATAAAGGCACGAACGTCGGTCTTTGGTGTGGCATAACCGGATTCAGAGATGGGGTTTAAGGTTTCGGAATCGATGTCGAAGCGGGAGAGAAGCAGGTGTTCTGCGATTTGACGGAGGGTTTCATACCGCTCCTTATCGAACACATCTTTTGAATACGTTAGCCCGGTTTGGGCGATTGCATTGAGTTTCTGAGCGACGGTGTTGATATCAGTCTCTTTGAGTACGTCCGGCATTGTTTTCACCTGTTTCTGGCAGCATGGGGTTCTCAGTGAGCCAACAACCGTAACAGTAAAATCAAAGCATTAAAATGAGAAAAGGTGAGGGCTACTTTTTTACAGTAAGTTCACTTGCTCCTCGGGAGCTGAGGGATTCCCAGTCATATTACATTTTGCAGCTATAACCCTGCATCATGAGAACTCAACAGTTAAAGCGATGGCTGGGTCCGGCTGCCAATCGACGAAGTGTAACCGTAAGGCCGGGGCGACGCGCAGGGATGCGCGCCAAGG
>DFPL01000078.1 GCA_002377245.1 Enterobacteriaceae bacterium UBA3516 | reverse complement strand
ATGATCTCCACGCGCCAGCGGCGGGATTCGGCATAGCGGCTGTACATGCGGAAAAGATCGCCGGCAAACAGGGCCGCTTCGTCACCGCCGGTACCGGCACGGACTTCGACGAAAGCGCTACGTTCATCATCAGGATCTTTAGGCAGCAGCAAAATTTGCAGGTGCTGTTCGAGCTGTTCACTTTTTTCTTTCGCTTCGCGCAGTTCTTCCTGCGCCATTTCGCGCATTTCCGGATCGTCGAGCATCATCTGCGCGGTTTCAATGTCTTCCTGAACCTGTTGCCAGTCAGTAAAGCAGCGTGACACGTCGCTTAATTGCGCGTATTCACGGGATAAGGCGCGGAATCGCTCTTGATCGGCGATGGTTTGCGCATCACCCAGTAACGCCTGAACTTCTTCATGGCGTTCGTACAGGGCTTCCAGTTTGGCAACGATAGAAGGCTTCATAGGCGTAAATGCACCTTAGTTATAAGAGGTTGTTGTGCTACTCCAGCCCGAGGCTGTTGCGCAGAATAAGCAGGCGATCGTCATCCCCGTCACGGGCGGCCTGCTGAAGAGACTTGGTTGGTGCGTGGATCAGGCGGTTGGTCAGTTTCCAGGCCAGATCCTGCATAATGGCTTGCGCGTCACCGCCCTGTTCAAGGGCTGCCAGCGCTTTCGCTGTGAGTTCGTCCCGGACCTGCTCGGACTGACTACGGTAATCACGGATGGTCTCGCTGGCACTTTGCGCACGCAGCCAGGCCATAAATTCACTGGTTTCCTGAGCAACGATGGTTTCGGCCTGGACTGCGGCCGCTTTTCGTTGCGCCAGATTGTGCTGAATAATACTTTGCAGATCGTCAACGCTGTAGAGATAGGCGTTCGCCACTTTACCCACTTCAGGTTCGACGTCACGCGGCACAGCGATATCCACCAGCAGCACTGGCTGATTACGCCGTGCTTTCATCGCACGCTCGACCATACCTTTACCGATGATCGGTAGCGGGCTGGCCGTGGAGCTTATCACGATGTCTGCATCTTTCAGGCGTGAGTCGATCTCGCTCAGAGAGATGACTTCTGCCCCCACTTCATCAGCCAGCAGTTGCGCGCGTTCACGGGTACGGTTGGCGATGATCATGTTCTGCACTTTATGTTCGCGCAGATGACGGGCGACCAGCTCGATGGTTTCACCGGCGCCCACGAGAAGAACGGTAACGGCAGAGAGAGATTCGAAGATTTGTCGTGCCAGCGTACAGGCAGCAAAGGCGACGGAGACAGCGCTGGCACCGATATCCGTTTCCGTGCGCACGCGCTTGGCAACGGAGAAGGATTTCTGGAACATTCGTTCCAGTTCACTCACATTCAGGTGACCGCGATTAGAGTCTGCAAAGGCTTTCTTAACCTGCCCGAGAATTTGGGGTTCGCCGAGTACCAAAGAGTCGAGCCCACTCGCCACGCGCATTAAATGACTCACCGCATCGTTATCATGATGCCAGTAGAGGCTGTTGCGCAGCTCTTCTTCGCTAATTTGATGATAATCGCATAGCCAACGGACAAGGGACTCATGCAGGTTGTCCCGCTCGTCCACACTGAGATAGAGTTCAGTCCGGTTGCATGTCGACAGCACCACTCCGCCCTGCACCATTGGCTGCGCCAGCAGGCTTTCCAGAGCCTGGTCAAGCGTTTCCGGCGAAAACGTAATACGTTCTCGCAACGAAACGGGGGCCGTTTTGTGGTTGATGCCAAGCGCTAAAAGGGTCATGAGTGCGGGAGTAGTACCAACGTTGATAAGGTTAGACTGAGCGCATCATACAGGATGCGTGAGGGCAATAAAAGAGAGCGCCCCCTTTTGGAGTAATTGGTAATTTAATGATTTAAGACAACGTGAACGTAGACGCTCTGCGTGCCCGGCGCTAGCATTAAGTCTATTAACTGTAACGAATCTCAAGGACTTGCCCCCATTATGACTTTGCCGACTTCCCGTCTTATTCGCCTGCTACCGCTGGCAAGCCTCGTACTCAGCGCCTGTACGCTCAACGCGCCTAAGGGACCAGGACAAAGTCCGGATGCGCCGCAGTGGCGCCAGCACCAACAAGAGGTGCGTGCGCTTAACCAGTTCCAGACGCGGGGTGCCTTTGCGTTCATCTCCGATCAGCAAAAAGTGTATGCCCGCTTCTTCTGGCAGCAAACCGGTCAGGATCGTTACCGCCTGCTGCTGACTAACCCACTGGGCAGCACTGAGCTTGAACTGAATGCTGCACCGGGTGCGGTTGAACTGGTGGACAACAAAGGCCAGCACTATAAAGCTGATGATGCCGAAGAGATGATTGGCAAATTGACCGGAATGCCTATTCCGCTCAACAGCCTGCGTCAGTGGATAGTCGGCCTGCCGGGTGATGCCACGGATTACAAACTGGATGACCAGTTCCGTCTGAGTGAAATCAATTACAGCCAGAACGGCAAAAACTGGAAAGTCGTTTACAACGGTTATGATACCAAGACCCAACCGGCTCTGCCGTCCAATCTTGAGCTGAGCGATGGCGGCCAACGCATCAAGCTGAAAATGGACAACTGGATCGCCAAATAATGATGACCCAGTGGCCTTCCCCAGCAAAACTCAATCTGTTTTTGTATATCACCGGCAGGCGTCCTGACGGTTACCACAATCTGCAAACGCTGTTCCAGTTTCTCGATTACGGCGACACGCTGCACATTGAACCCCGCACCGACGGTATTCTTCGCCTGCTCACCTCCATCAACGGGGTAGCGGACGAAGAAAACCTGATTGTCCGTGCCGCACGTTTGTTGATGAAGGCCGCGCAGGAGAGCGGGCGCTTGCCTGCGGGCAGCGGTGCGGACATTGGCATCGACAAGCGTCTGCCGATGGGCGGTGGGCTGGGAGGCGGTTCTTCAAACGCCGCGACAACGCTTGTGGCGCTCAACCACCTCTGGCAGTGCAGGTTCAGTGAGGATGAACTGGCCCAGCTGGGATTGCAGTTGGGTGCAGACGTTCCGGTATTCGTGCGTGGTCGCGCGGCGTTCGCGGAAGGGATTGGCGAGCGGCTTGTACCGGTTGCGCCGGCGGAAAAATGGTACCTGGTGCTCCACCCCGGCGTGCATATCTCCACGCCGGAAATTTTTAACGATCCGGAGTTACCAAGAGAGACGCCCGTGCGGTCAATCGAAACGTTGCTAAATTGTGAATTCAGCAACGATTGCGAGGTTATCGCAAGAAAACGTTTTCGTGAGGTTGATGCGGCGCTCCTCTGGCTGCTAGAATACGCGCCGTCGCGCCTGACTGGCACGGGAGCCTGTGTTTTTGCTGAATTTGATACAGAGCTCGCCGCACGTCAGGTGCTAGAGCAAGTCCCGGCTGGTTTACATGGTTTTGTGGCGCAGGGCGTCAATCTCTCGCCGCTTTCCAGGAAGCTTGCCGGGTAGCTGAGTTTCGGTGACAACGTCACCTCGTTCCAGACGTTGCATCGCGCTCTTTAATACACCGCCTGAATAGAATGTTGCCTGGCCCGCACAGTTTTTGGCATATTCTATTCACCAATGGACGCATGCCTGAGGTTCTTCTCGTGCCTGATATGAAGCTTTTTGCTGGTAACGCCACCCCGGAACTAGCACAACGTATTGCCAACCGCCTGTACACTTCTCTCGGCGACGCCGCCGTAGGTCGCTTTAGCGACGGCGAAGTCAGCGTACAAATCAACGAAAATGTACGCGGTGGTGATATTTTCATCATCCAGTCCACTTGTGCTCCAACTAACGATAACCTGATGGAATTGGTTGTTATGGTTGATGCGCTGCGCCGTGCTTCCGCAGGCCGTATCACCGCTGTTATTCCTTATTTTGGTTACGCTCGTCAGGATCGCCGTGTGCGTTCTGCACGTGTGCCTATCACGGCAAAAGTTGTGGCTGACTTCCTTTCCAGCGTTGGCGTTGACCGCGTCCTCACCGTTGACCTGCATGCTGAACAGATTCAGGGCTTCTTTGATGTACCGGTAGACAACGTTTTCGGCAGCCCAATCCTGCTCGAAGATATGCTGCAGAAAAACCTTGATAATCCTATCGTGGTCTCTCCGGATATCGGTGGCGTGGTTCGCGCTCGTGCGATTGCAAAACTGCTGAACGATACCGATATGGCTATCATCGACAAGCGCCGTCCGCGCGCGAACGTTTCCCAGGTGATGCACATCATCGGTGACGTCGCCGATCGTGACTGCGTCATGGTCGATGACATGATTGATACCGGTGGCACGCTGTGTAAAGCAGCCGAAGCACTGAAAGAACGTGGTGCAAAACGTGTATTTGCATACGCGACTCACCCGATCTTCTCTGGCAACGCGATTCAGAACATCAAAAATTCCGTGATCGATGAGTTCATCGTCTGCGATACCATTCCGCTGACGCCTGAAATCAAAGCGCTGGAGAAAGTCCGCACGCTGACGCTGTCTGGCATGCTGGCCGAAGCGATTCGTCGCATCAGCAACGAAGAATCCATTTCTGCAATGTTCGAACATTGATAGAAATCGGCACAGAAACCCGCTGCGGCGGGTTTTTTTATTGTTGTCATTTATTTGTATGATTTATTAAAAGCCGGTGTCTGTTTTGTATAACTGATGTTTACGCAGGGAAGAACATCACGATGAATAAACTCTTTTCCTCCCACGTTATGCCCTTCAGCGCGCTGATTGAAGCCTGCTGGAAAGAGAAATACAGCCTCGCCCGTTTCACCCGCGACCTGATTGCCGGCATAACCGTCGGCATTATTGCGATCCCCCTTGCGATGGCGCTGGCGATTGGCAGCGGCGTGGCACCCCAATATGGGCTCTATACTGCCGCAATCGCCGGGTTGGTTATCGCGTTGTCCGGTGGTTCGCGCTACAGCGTTTCGGGTCCTACCGCTGCCTTTGTCGTCATTCTTTATCCGGTTTCACAACAGTTTGGTCTGGGTGGCTTGCTGGTCGCCACCTTGATGTCAGGCGTGTTTCTGATTCTCTTTGGTCTTGCCCGCTTTGGGCGGCTGATTGAGTACATCCCCCTTTCAGTGACACTCGGGTTCACCTCCGGTATCGGTATTACTATCGGTACCATGCAGATTAAAGATTTCCTCGGCCTGCAGGTCGCACATATGCCCGAGCACTATCTGCAAAAAATCGGGGCGCTGGGCATGGCGTTGCCGACCCTGAACCCCGGTGATGCTGCGATTGGTATCGTTACCTTAGGCACGTTGATTCTGTGGCCACGCCTGGGCATTCGCCTGCCCGGCCATCTGCCTGCGCTACTTGCGGGGTGCGCCATCATGGGGATCGTGAATCTCATGGGTGGCCATGTTGCGACCATTGGCTCGCAGTTCCACTACGTGCTCGCCGATGGCAGCCAGGGGAATGGCATTCCACAGCTGTTACCTCAGTTGGTTTTACCGTGGAACTTACCTGACTCCCGCTTCACGCTGAGCTGGGCATCTTTACAGGCGCTCCTCCCTGCCGCCTTTTCGATGGCAATGTTAGGGGCCATTGAATCGCTGCTTTGCGCAGTGGTGCTTGATGGCATGACCAGTACGCGTCACAAAGCGAACAGTGAGTTGATTGGTCAGGGATTGGGAAATATCGTCGCCCCGTTCTTTGGCGGCATTACGGCCACGGCGGCCATCGCCCGTTCAGCGGCCAACGTGCGCGCCGGGGCAACCTCACCCGTTTCGGCCATTATTCACTCGCTGCTGGTGATCCTGGCTTTACTGGTTCTCGCCCCCCTGCTCTCATGGTTGCCATTGTCAGCCATGGCGGCTCTGCTGCTGATGGTCGCGTGGAACATGAGCGAAGCGCATAAGGTAGTGAATCTGCTGCGGCGTGGTCCGAAAGACGACATCATCGTGATGTTAATCTGTATGTCGCTGACGGTATTGTTCGATATGGTTATCGCCATCAGCGTGGGCATTGTTCTCGCGTCTCTGCTGTTTATGCGCCGTATTGCACGCATGACCCGCCTCGCCCCGGTCAATGTTGACGTTCCGTCCGATGTTCTGGTGCTGCGCGTGATAGGCCCGCTTTTCTTCGCCGCTGCCGACGGTCTGTTTAGCGAACTGGAGTCACGGCTCGAAGGCAAACGGGTGGTGGTGTTGAAGTGGGATGCGGTTCCGGTACTGGATGCGGGTGGGCTTGATGCCTTCCAGCGTTTCGTGAAGCGTCTGCCGGAAGGCACCGAACTGCGTGTCAGCAACCTGGAGTTTCAGCCCCTGCGCACCATGGCACGGGCCGGTATTCAGCCCATCCCTGGGCGCTTATCCTTCTGGCCAAACCGTGACGCAGCTTTAGCTGACTTATGATCCTGAGGGTGCGGAATATAACTTCCGCATCATCACTTCTATCGCCCCCTGCAACCACCCCAACACCTCAGGCGTCATCCAGGTGCCTTTCATCAGATGCGGCTCCTCCTGCATGGCGAGGCGAAACTTCTGCTGGGTATGCGGTGAAGTGCCGGCATAGGATTGAAACAACGTCAGCCAGTTTTCAGCCAGCGCTTGTGCCTCGTCGGAATTCGGATCCAGAGCCGCAGCCGTCGCTTTATGTAAACGGGCCACCAGCGGCGGCCATTCCATTAGCCGATCAAAATAGTGTGCGCGGGTAAAAGCCATCTCCTCCGGTGACAAATACCGTTGCCAGATAGCCAGTTTACTCTCCGCAAAACTGCGCGTGATGTAGTCAATTATCTGTTCATCAATGCCCGTTTGTTCGCGCATTTGCGGCTCCAGCACATGCATTTCATTGAGCCGAGTGAGGAAATCCGGCCTGCCTGCGGTATCCTCTTCAAGGCGCGTCATCCAGCGTGTCGCGAGTGCCATGGCCTGCGGGTCATCCACCGGGCAATTAATCTGCATGAGATGGCGAACGTTTTCGACCATCTCCAGCCAGGCGTTGCTACGCGCCCGGTCGTCTGCGGCAAACGGCAGTGCCTGTAATTCCTCTTTGCTAAACCAGCGATCGTACATTTTCATTAACTCCAGCGTCTGTAACCAGGATTCCAGGTCCGGTTCAGCACCGCAGGACACCCCGTTTCGCAATGTCACTAGCTGGTCACGCAACGTCTGAATATTGCGCATCTGCTTGTCTAACAATGTGATTTGCTCAGTAAGCAGGGTATCCAGCGAGCGCGTCTCACGTGCCAGGTGTTCCGTGATAGCTGCCAGCGCCATTCCCGCTTTCGTCAGCACCTGAATCATATGCAGGCGTTTCACCTCAGCGAGATTATATAAGCGATACCCGGCAGCACTTCGGGCGGAGGGGATAAGCAGTCCGATCGATTCATAGTGATGGAGCGTGCGAACGGTAATGCCTGCGCGTCGCGCTAACACACCAGCCTGAATTAACATAACGACCCCTTATCTTCCCCGTAAACAGACTCTCAGGCCTAACGTTACGTAAGGGTCAACAAAAAAGCCAAAAAAAAACGGTTTCCACTGGAAACCGCTTTTTGCTTTTATCGCTATTACTGGTGCCCGTGTCCGTCACGGCGACAGCGTTTGTCATAATGGCGTACCCACCAGTACTTGTCGCAGACCTGTTCGTGACCGCTAACGCGCGCACCTGCAAGCCAGAGTACCGCCCCCACGAAGATGCTCAATATGGCACCGTGCGCGAAATATTGCGGCAGGTTAAGTTGGGGAAGCTGGTTTAATATGGAGTAGCCCACGCCGACAACCATCACCACAAGCCCCAGCACCATCAGAACATTACCGAGTAACGAAGCGTTTTTGCGTTTCATAGTGTCACCTCCGGAACGATGGGTTGAACGGGAATAACCCCACTCAAATATTGGGTAAAGTATAGTCACGAGGACGGTTCCTGATTGCGGTTAGGATCACATTTACTCATATTGAGGCAACATAAGTTTACAAATAAGCCTATGAACTACATGAAATTCTAATGGTTCAACGGGGCAACTATTATCTCTTCCCCCGTTTCGCCTTGAGAACTTTGTTTTCAGGCGACGCACCACGTAAACTATGCGCCAGTTATTGACCTGGTCAGGAATAAAAAGTGACGATTAAACTGATTGTCGGGCTGGCAAACCCGGGGGCGGAATATGCCGCCACGCGCCATAATGCGGGTGCCTGGTATGTGGATTTACTGGCAGAACGTTTCCGTGCGCCGCTACGCGAAGAGGCGAAATTTTTTGGATACGCTTCGCGGATCAACATAGCGGGCGAAGATGTTCGACTGCTGGTCCCCACCACGTTTATGAACCTCAGTGGCAAAGCCGTTGCGGCCATGGCAACCTTTTATCGTATTAATCCGGATGAAATCCTGGTCGCCCACGATGAGCTTGACCTCCCCCCTGGCGTGGCGAAGTTTAAGTTAGGCGGCGGGCATGGCGGCCACAACGGTTTAAAAGACATCATCAGCAAGTTGGGCAATAACCCCAATTTCCACCGTTTGCGCATAGGAATTGGTCATCCGGGCGATAAAAACAAAGTTGTCGGTTTCGTGCTTGGCAAGCCGCCGGTATCAGAGCAGAAGCTCATCGACGACGCCGTAGACGAAGCGGCGCGCTGTACCGAGTTATGGCTGAAAGACGGCCTGACAAAAGCCACCAACCGCCTGCATGCCTTTAAGGCGCAATAACCCTCACCAGGTGGCATTTTTGCCCCGCGATACAGCGGTTACGTGTATAATAGGCAAAGTTATCCATTTTTATGCAACCTGTTCTCTATAACAGGTTGATTATTCAGAACTTAAGGTAATCACATCATGGGATTCAAATGCGGCATCGTTGGCCTGCCCAACGTAGGTAAATCCACCCTGTTCAATGCGCTCACCAAAGCCGGTATTGAAGCGGCTAACTTCCCGTTCTGTACTATTGAGCCGAACACCGGTGTTGTACCCATGCCCGATCCGCGTCTCGACAAGCTCGCTGAAATCGTTAAACCGCAGCGTATTCTGCCTACCACCATGGAATTCGTTGATATCGCCGGTCTGGTCAAAGGCGCGTCTAAAGGTGAAGGTCTGGGTAACCAGTTTCTGACTAACATTCGTGAAACCGAAGCGATTGGTCATGTTGTGCGTTGTTTCGAAAATGACAACATCATCCATGTGAACAACAAAGTTGACCCGGCTGACGACATCGAAGTCATCAATACCGAACTGGCCCTGTCGGACCTCGACACCTGCGAGCGCGCCCTGCACCGCGTACAGAAAAAAGCCAAAGGCGGCGATAAAGACGCGAAAGCGGAACAAGCGGCACTTGAAAAATGCCTGCCGCAGCTGGAAAACGCAGGCATGCTGCGTGCGCTGAAAAACCTGACCGAAGAAGATAAAGCGGCTATCAAATACCTGAGCTTCCTGACCCTCAAGCCGACCATGTACATTGCCAACGTTAATGAGGACGGTTTTGAAAACAACCCGTACCTCGATAAAGTGCGTGAGATCGCTGCAGCTGAAGGTTCTGTTGTCGTTGCCGTGTGTGCTGCCGTTGAATCTGATATCGCCGAACTGGACGATGCTGACCGTGAAGAGTTCATGGCGGAGCTGGGCATCGAAGAGCCGGGCCTGAACCGCGTGATTCGCGCCGGTTACGAGCTGTTAAACCTGCAGACTTACTTCACCGCTGGCGTGAAAGAAGTCCGTGCCTGGACCATCCCGGTAGGCGCAACAGCACCGCAGGCCGCAGGTAAAATCCACACCGACTTCGAGAAAGGCTTTATCCGTGCGCAAACCATCGCCTATGAAGACTTCATCACCTACAAGGGTGAGCAAGGGGCGAAAGAAGCCGGAAAAATGCGTGCAGAAGGTAAAGAGTACATCGTTAAAGATGGCGATGTGATGAACTTCCTGTTCAACGTCTGATCGTTTGCTGCGGCTTCATTTTTTAGCCCGCAGCCCGGTAAGTCTTTTAAAAATCCACGCCCTGGCGTGGATTTTTTATTGCAACATAACCATCATCCCGGTACTTGCGCGTGGCGTGTCTATTATCGAGTACGCAATCGCAGCCTCCAGGGAGGCTCATACCACTCCCAGTGCGCCATGAATCATTTTCCCCTATTAGACATATCGGATTTAAGAGCACAACATGGACGCTACCCGCATGCTCAGAGGTGTAGATTTCACTTCATGTTTCTTCATCAGGACCCGTAATGAATATTATTGATGTCATTATGTCAGCAGGAAAGACATCGGTTGATGTCGCGCTTTATACCCTCATCCCAGTCATGATAATCATGTTGATCGTCATGAAATACCTCGAAGCTAAGGGGGTTGTCGATGCCATCGTGCGCCTCACCACCCCGCTGCTTAAGCCCTTTGGCATTTCCGGGCTGGCCATTTTTGCGCTGATCCAACTTAACTTCGTCAGCTTTGCCGCGCCGATCGCCGCACTGGCTATCATGGAAAAGCGTGGCACCTCAGACAGGCAACTTGCCGCCGCGCTGGCCATGCTCTTTGCGATGGGACAAGGCAACGTCTTTTACCCGTTGATCCCGTTTGGGTTGCACTGGGGTAACGCCATTGGTATTTCAATTGTCGGCGGGTTGATCGCAGCCGCCGTCACCTACCATCTGTTCGGCAAGAAATTATCGATGACGGTAAGGCGTGAGGAGGTGACGGAATCGCTGAATGATAAATCCTCTGCCAGCCTTATCGCGATTATTAACGGCGCGGGGGCGGATGCTATTCGTCTTGCACTGGGTTCACTGCCGATGCTGCTGCTCTCATTAACGATTGTCGGGATACTCAAAGAAGCGGGGTTTATCACCCTGCTGACCACGCTGTTAGCCCCCGTATTAACTTTTTTTAGCATTCCTGAGATTTACGTATTACCGACGTTGACTAAATTCCTCGCGGGCGGTACGGCTTATTTCGGGGTAATCTCTGAATTATTGCGAAAAGGGCTGGTCACGCCTGAGCAGGTAAATGCCTCCGCCGGTTTTCTGATTCAGACCTTTGATTTGCCAGGTGTCGGCATTTTCCTGGGCATTGCCAGCCGGTTTGTCAGGCTGTTTCGCTATGTGATCCCCGGCGTCATTACCGGCATCGCACTACGCACGCTTATTCATGCCCTCCTCTATTAAGCGAGCCGCCAGCAATCCAAAAAACCCTGCCAGTAAACATCCAGAATTACCGGCAGGTTTTCGCTACTCGCTCTGCACGTCAGCGAGGATTTTCGCCATCCACACGCGATCAATGGCCCCCGTATCATAATGGGCGAGGGTAAAGACCTGGGCCTGACTCATCATTAGCGCCAGTTCGGGGGTGATATTGAAACTTGCCGCCACCTCATGCCCTTCCAGTTCAGGCCGACGCTTACGCCGTTCAATGCGAAAACGCAGCTGGTTGTATTTCGCCCAGCTGATAAGGGTGAGACTGATAGCACAGGCCACCAGCAAATAGACCCCCAACGTACTGAGCGTGGTGTAGAACGGCCGTGGCCCGATAAAAGGATCATGTTCAATCGCAGTAATCAGACCGCTGTAAATCAGCCAGCTAAACCCCAGCCAGGCAAGGAGGGTTAACAGGGAATCCAGCGCACGTGGAAACAGCCGTTGTTCAGTAAAAATCAAAGGTTGGATCATGGTTTTAATCTCCCAATACCGCGATCGGGACTCACCCAACGCGCTCTGCTGCGTTTGCGCCGCAGCATCACTTTTGGGAAAGCCACAAGCGTAGTGAACAGGCTCAACATCCAGTACACCACCGGAAACCAGATAACCCAGAACAGAGACGCCGCAATACCTTTCTCATAGCGTCTTTCAATAAACAGACTGACCGCGAACTGCAACAGGCAGACCACGCCCAGCATCAGGCCAGTAAAAGCCGGTGGGAAAAGGTGCTGAACATATAAGGAATCGGGCATCGGAATAAGCAGCCCGATGAGAAACAACAGAATGCTGATGGCATAGGCAAAGGCCCATGCGGTTGACATACAAAACTCAATAAATAGCGGCCACATGCGCCGGTACTCCCAGTTCCACAAGCGACGCATATTGACAATGAACACTTCCGCGCCCCCCTGCGCCCAGCGCAG
>DFPL01000089.1 GCA_002377245.1 Enterobacteriaceae bacterium UBA3516 | reverse complement strand
GGAACGGCGTTGTGACATGTGGACGGGTAAAAGAACCGACGGGCCGGTGCCCTAATTAAGCCACACTGGCCTTCAGCCCGGGTTCGCATAGCCACCGACGACAAACCAGGTCAGAAATGCGACGGCAACGATAAAGACTAAAATCGGGAAGGCAATGCCAATTCTCATGCGATCTGGGTTCCTGGCGGGTTGAAAATACACGGATACTCCTTTTATACGAAATATTCACAAACCGCCAGCAACTTATTGTCCATCGCTCACGAAGACACTCACCCGTGTGGCGTTCGTGATTATCCCCGCTGTGACACAGACAGTGTCTCTTCCAGTTCACGCTTTGTCATGCGTACACAGTAAGCAGGCATGCCGCGTTCAAAACGCCATCCTTCCGCCAACGCACCGGCGTCCACGACATCAAAGCCAAATGCGTCGTAAAGGGTGGTTGCTATCCGCTTACCTTCGATATCATCTCCCGCGAGCGGCAGGGCGCGTCGGTTAGCAACGCCTTGCGGGAGCCCATCACTCTCCAGTTGTGTCATCGGGATGGCATTAAACGCTTTGGTCACTCTGACAGTTCCCAGCGTCTGCGCCACGAGTTCACTGGTGGTGATCTGTCGTGTATCAAGAATCTCAATGTGGCCGTCTCGGTCCGGGTAGTAATTGACGGCATCCAGCAGTGGTTTACCCTGAAGTTCGGCCTTTGGTAGCGCGTCAATCGCGGTCAAGGGGACCGCGATCACCACAAGCTCGCCAAAACGCGCGGCCTCCAGGGCCGTACCGGTTTCACAACCCAACATAGGTTTAAGGCTAAACAGGGTGTTTGGGCTTCGTGAGTTGCTGAGCATAACCTCATGTCCTGCGCCGATGGCCAATTTCGCAATAGCGCGCCCAACAAAACCCGCCCCCAGGATTCCAATTTTCATCTTTGACACCTCAATAATTAACAGCCGGACTCCACTTTAATTCTCCCCTTCAGGAAGATAAATCGTATGATTGTGGAATGAAAAACAACGGTGGGTTGTGAATAGTGGATAAGCTCTCTGGCATGAAAGTTTTCGTTAAGGCAGCAGAATTGGGCTCGTTTGCCGCTGTGGCGGACGCGCTAGCGATGTCGCCACAAATGGTCGCTAAACATATTGCTGCGCTGGAGTCCCGTTTGGGCACGTCGCTGATTAATCGTACTACCCGCAGACAAAATCTCACCGATATTGGCCGCAGCTATTATGAACGCTGTCGGGCAATCCTGGCCGAAGTCGACGAGGCGGATGCGATTGTCACGAACATGAAGGCGACACCTTCAGGGATCATTCGTGTTAATGCCCCGGTGACGTTTGGCTCTCACACGCTGTCGCCTTTTATCACCCGTTATCTGGGGCACTACCCGGAGGTTCAGGTAGATTTGACGCTAAGCGATCGTATTGTCGATCCCATTGAAGAAGATTTTGAGGTCATCATCCGTATTGGTGAACTGGCGGATAGCGGCATGGTAGCCTGGCCCCTCGCCCCGTATCGACTCATTGCCTGTGCATCGCCTACCTATATTGAGCGTTATGGCATGCCGGAACGTGCCGCTGACCTTCATCAACATGCCTGTCTGGTTTACGGGCACTGGTCTGCATCTATCTCTTGTCGGTGGCTGTTTTATAAAAACGGTAAAAAAGAAGAGGTCAGACCAGAAGGTCGCTTTCGTTCAAATGACTGGAAGGCGCTTATGCAGGCCGCCATCGAAGGTTACGGTGTCACGTTAGGTCCGACGGATGTGCTTAATCACGAGATTGAAAAAGGCACGCTGGTCCGTGTCCTGCCGGATTACGAAGGGCCATCAAGACCGATGCATGTCATGGTGCCGACGGCAAAAAAACAGACGGTTAAAATACAGTGTTTTATTCATGCCCTAAGAAAAGCGTTTGGGCCAGAGTCAGTCAGGGAAAGTGGCATCGCCGCTACGTGAGTACATAACATAACGGCTTAGTGTCAGGCGTGTCAGGCTCTGCGATTAGTCAGCACCAGGCTAAATTTCTTCCACTCCTGGCTGTCGCGTTTGCGTTGCAGGCTCCAGTGAATCTGCATCGTGCGGCGGTTTCTGCTTTGCTTCATGCGGTTGTCTCACATAGTAAGGGGGGCGGGCAGAGAGGTCATGTAGTCTGCCTGCCAGCAGTGTCGCGCAGAAGTTTTACCTTTTTATAGCAGTAAGATGACAAAAAGAAGATGAGGGAGACGGTGCTCAGGCCACTTTCTTTGCGAGGTATTTGCCTTTGACCACACCGTCGTAATAGCGGCCTTTTGACACCACGGTCAGAAACACGGTGAAAATGCGTGGCGGTACGTTGTGGTATTGCCAGGTGCTTTTATCATGAAAACGGATTTCCAGCACACGGGTGCTTTCCTCATAGCCGACAGAGGCAATACGTGATGATTTTACAGGATGGTGTCGCATGATGAGTGTCCTTTACAGCCCGGCGCGAGGAATAATTATCATCCACTAAGAAAGTGGGTGCTGGCAAGCGTTACAGGCATAAAAAAGCCTGCAAAGATGCAGGCTTTTATCAATGTATCTTATTATTCTGCCGAACTTTTTTCCGCTTTTCCGGCCATCTGTGCGAGGAAGTCGTACCGTTTTTGCAGATCGGCGGCGGCATCTTTCCATAACTGCTCAGCCACCTCCGGCTGCTGTGCATTCAGCCGACGGAAGCGCTG
This sequence comes from Enterobacteriaceae bacterium UBA3516, assembly GCA_002377245.1. Lineage (GTDB taxonomy): Bacteria > Pseudomonadota > Gammaproteobacteria > Enterobacterales > Enterobacteriaceae > CBFFRJ01. The sequence continues at coordinate 22,997 of DFPL01000089.1, read as the reverse complement.
TTCATTTAGCAGTGTATCAGCCAGCGCATCGGACGGCGGGCGAGAGTCCAGCGCCAGCGGCAGTTTCCCTTCCTCTTCCCGGCGCGGATCGTAGCGATACAGCGGCCAGAAGCCCGTTGCTGTTAACTGGCGCATCTGATCGTGGCTTAATGCCAGGTCGTAACCATGCTCTTCACACGGGCTGTAGGCGATGATCAGCGACGGCCCAGGGTAGGCCTCCGCTTCCTGGATCGCTTTCACCGTCTGGTTGAGCTGGGCGCCCAGCGAAATCTGCGCCACATAAACATGACCGTACATCATCATGCTCACGCCAAGATCCTTCCGCGCTTTGCGCTTGCCATGTTCACCAAACTTAGTGACGGCGCCGAGCGGCGTAGCTTTTGACGCCTGTCCACCGGTATTGGAATAACACTGGGTGTCGAGCACCAGAATATTGACGTTTTCGGTCAGACTGAGCACATGGTCAAGCCCACCGAAGCCAATATCATAGGCCCAGCCGTCACCGCCAATAAGCCAGATGGATTTCTCCACCAGCGCATCAGCGTCGGTGAGCAGCTCTTTCGCCTCTTCCACGCCTGCCAGATGCTGGCGCAGAGCGGCAACCTGTTCGCGGCGCACATCCGGCGTGGCCTCCGCGTGCAGTGCTTCATTGAGCGGGGTCGGGATGCGGTCAGCGAACTGTGATAACAGGCGCATCACGCGTTTACGATGCTGATCGACGGTCAAACGGAAGCCGAGACCGAATTCAGCGTTATCTTCAAACAGCGAATTCGCCCATGCCGGACCGCGACCGTTGATATCGGTGGTGTAGGGCGTTGACGGCAGGTTGCCGCCGTAAATCGACGAGCACCCGGTCGCATTGGCGATTAACATGCGGTCGCCATACAGCTGGGTCAACAGCTTGATGTACGGTGTTTCACCGCAGCCAGAGCAGGCACCGGAATACTCAAACAACGGGCTGATAAGCTGAGAGGTACGGATGTCGATACGCTCCAGGGCGTTGCGGTCGATTTCCGGAAGGTTCAGGAAGAAGTCGTAATTCACTTTCTCTTCTTCGACATGTTCAAGGCGTGACATCATATTGATTGCTTTAATGTCCGGGTTCTGCCGGTCTTTCGCCGGGCAGACCTCCACGCACAGATTGCATCCGGTGCAATCCTCCGGCGCGACCTGAAGGACGTATTTCTGGCCACGCATATCACGGGCTTTCACATCCAGCGAATGCAGGCTGGCGGGGGCGGCTGCCATGGCCTCCGGTTGAACGACCTTCGCGCGGATCGCCGAGTGCGGACAGGCTGCCACGCAGTGGTTGCATTGCGTGCAAAGCTCTTCTTTCCAGATAGGGATCGCTTCGGCAATATTGCGTTTCTCCCAGCGCGTAGTGCCGACAGGCCAGGTGCCATCCGGCGGCAGGGCAGAAACCGGTAGAGCATCGCCGAGGCCAGCCAGCATCGCGGCGGTCACGGTCTTCACGAAATCCGGCGCGGCGTCAGACACCACCGGAGGACGTTGTGCGCTGGCGGCATTTACCGGCTGCAGCGGCACCTCAAAGAGTGACTCACGGGCCATTGCCAGCGCCTGCCAGTTACGTTCGACCAGCTCCTGCCCTTTGCTGCTGTAGCTTTTTGCAATCGCGCCCTGAAGCGCTGGCAGGGCGCTGTCACCCGGCAGGATATGGGTCAGATGGAAGAATGCCATCTGCATGACGGTATTAATGCGCGCGCCCAGCGCGCATTCACGGGCGATTTTCGCGGCATTAATCACGTAGAAGTGGGCGTGTTTCTGATTCAGCGCCGCCTGCACCTCCTGCGGCAGACGATCCCAGACTTCGTCCGCGCTGTAGGGGGTGTTAAGGAGGAAAATACCGCCGGGCTTCAGCCTTTCTGCCATCTCGTATTTGTCGATGAATTGCAACTGATGACAGCCGACAAAATCGGCCTGCGAAACCAGATAAGCTGAGTTAATCGGATGCTCACTGACGCGCAGGTGTGAAACGGTCAGCCCCCCGGCCTTTTTCGAATCGTAGACAAAATAACCCTGCGCATACCACGGCGTCGAGTTACCGATAATCTTGATGTTGTTCTTGGTCGCCGACACGCTGCCGTCGCTGCCCAATCCGTAAAACAGGGCTTCAAGTTTGGCACGAGACGGCAGGGTATTTTCCGGCAGCGGCAACGACAGGTTAGTCACGTCGTCGTAAATGCCGACGGTGAAGCGTGGCTTCGGTTTCACAGCACGCAATTCGTTGAAGACCGCCAGGACGCATTCCGGGCCAAACTCTTTGGACGAAAGGCCATAACGACCACCAATGACGCGGGGCAGCGTTTCACGTTCGCCCTGATTAAAGGCTTCTGCCAGCGCGGTCATCACGTCAAGATAGAGCGGCTCGGCCAGTGCGCCGGGCTCTTTGGTTCGGTCAAGCACGGCCACGGTTTTGGCTGTTTCAGGCAGCACCGACAGCAGATGGTGCGCGCTGAAAGGACGGAACAGCCGCACTTTAAGCACGCCCACTTTCTCACCGCGCGTCAGCAGTTCATCAACCACCTCTTCACAAGTGCCAATCGCTGAGCCCATCAGCACAATCACCCGATCGGCCTGCGGGTGTCCATAATACTCAAAGGGTTTGTACTGACGGCCCGTGACGCTGGCAAAGTCATCCATCGCCTGCTCAACGTGGTCATACACCGCGTTGTACCAGGGATTTGTGGCTTCACGAGACTGGAAGTAGGTGTCCGGGTTGGCTGACGTACCCCGAATCACCGGATGCTCCGGATTCAGCGCGCGGGCGCGGTGGGCGTCAATCTCTGCCTGCGGCAGCAGCGTGCGGATTGTGTCGTCCGACAGCGGGGCAATCTTGTTGATTTCGTGCGAGGTGCGGAAACCATCAAAGAAATGAATAAAGGGCACCCGACTCTTGAGGGTTGCGATGTGGGAGATAAGGGCAAAATCCTGCGCTTCCTGCACGCTTCCGGCACCGAGCATGGCACAACCGGTCTGACGGATAGCCATCACGTCCGAGTGGTCGCCAAAAATAGATAACGCGTGGGTGGCGACGGTACGTGCGGCCACATGCAGGACAAACGGCGTCAACTGACCGGCCAGTTTGTACAGTGTCGGGATCATCAGCAGCAGACCCTGCGACGACGTGAACGAGGTTGAGAGGGCGCCGGTTTGCAACGCGCCATGGACGGCAGCAATAGCGCCGGCTTCGGACTGCATCTCAACGACGCGAGGCGAGTCACCCCAGACGTTTAACAGCCCGTTGCCAGCCCAGGCGTCAGCCTGTTCAGCCATCGTGGAACTCGGCGTAATGGGGTAAATGGCGATAACTTCACTGGCACGGAACGCAACGGATGCGACTGCACCATTACCGTCAGTAGTAATCATAATGTACTCTCATTGCTCAACGAAAAATTCGCGTGGACGCTGTTTGCCCGGTGGATGCGGGTTTGACGCAACCGCACCCGCTTTCTCGTTTTAAGGCTGGCGAATCAGCAGGGTTCATAATCACCACTGCACCGTGAAGGGCGTGGCAGCATTACTTTTCAGTATAGACAGCCCGTGCTTAGCGGTTTTTGATCTCATGGTAGTCGCTGGCATTTATCCGTCTGGTAAATGTATTTCGCGCGCCTTCGAAATCACCTAAGTGGTATCCCTGTACCATACCGCAGAAAGAATGACGGCATTTTTCCGTATGTAGCACTCGCTGATGGTTTGCGCTTTCGTTAAGTAATTGTCTGAAACTACGCCAAAAATAGTCCTAAAAGAGGCCATTGTCGGTTTTCTCACCGTTACGGTTGTTATAGTTGAGCGGCCATAACTAAAACGGAAGGGACAATGCCATTAAAAACATTTCAGGCGTATGCCGAACATATGAAAAAAGTCGTTGAAGATGAGCGGGATGAATGTGTGGTTGAAAAGAAAATGGTGCTGACCGCGGCGGCGGCCATCGAAGAGTTGGTAAACGTCGTCCTCGAACAGGAAACGGCGCTCATCGAAGACAAAGCTATCATCGAAGAGCTTCAGCAGGATATCGCTGAAAATAAACAGCGCTAAAAGGTGATTGTGGCTGCCGGAAGGCAGCTTTTTCATTTCTGCTTTCTCCCTTCTGCCATCAAGCTACAGCTGCAACCTGGACTGGTCGTTGCGCCTTTGCGGTAAAAATCGCATCAAAATGTTGCTAAAGCGCATAAAGGTGCGTCGAGGCTCTCGACGTAGCGAAAAGCGCTGCCTATGATGCATAGGTTTTGCTAAATCAAGGGGGATAAGAGATGCGTTCAGCGTTTTGGGTGGGATGTGCCGCGTTATTACTTTCAGCATGCAGCAACGAGCCGGTTCAACAAGCTACCGCCGCGCATGTGGCACCCGGCTTAAAGGCAGCGATGTCCAGCGGGGGGGAAGCCAACTGTGCGATGATCGGGGGAGCGTTATCTATTGCGCGCCAGCTAGATGGCACGGCCGTGGGGATGTGCGCGTTGCCCAACGGCAAACGGTGCAGTGAACAGTCGCTTGCCGCCGGAACCTGCGGAAGTTACTGAGCCTCTGCCGCCAGTTTATAAATCAATGTCTGGTCTGCTGTCGTCAGCGTAAGCTGGCTGTCAGTCAGGTCTACCTGCGCGCCTGCATTAAGCAGCGTGCCGATGGTACTATCCAGCGTATTGCGCTGCGCGTCCGCACACATCATGCGCGTCATCGCCATGTTCTTCACGGTCAGCTTACCTTCAGAGAGTTTGCCCTGACCGCTGAAGCTATTACACATGTGGCCGGAGACCTTCATCTCATTATCAAAACGAATATCTGCCGGATGTTCACCTGGCGGCACCGCCTGCCCATTGACGGTTTCCAGCACAAAACGGTGTCCGGTCAGTTGCTCAGCTTTCACCGAAACATTATTTGCGCCGCTGCGTACACAGCCTGTCAGCAGCACGCTTAAGGCCACCAGGGTAATGATTTTCTTCATTTCGTCCTCAAAGACTTTTCTATTTTAACGGCGCGATTTTAACAGGCGGAGCGGGGATGTCATCGGGGATTTTCTGAAACGGCCCCCCTCAGACGAGGGAGGCCGACAGATTAAAACAGGGCGTTGGGACAGCTTTCGCCGCGCTCCAGCTGGCGCAGGTTCTCAAGTGTGGTCTCAGAAATACTGATTAGCGCCTCTGCGGTCAGGAAGGCCTGATGACCGGTAAACAGCACATTGTGACAAGCTGACAGACGACGGAAGATATCATCCTGGATAACGTCGTTGGATTTGTCTTCGAAAAACAGGTCACGTTCATTCTCGTAGACGTCCATGCCCAGCGCACCGATTTTCTGATGTTTCAGCGCGTCAATGGCGGCCTGAGAGTCGACCAGCCCACCGCGACTGGTGTTAATGATCATCACGCCGTCTTTCATCTGTTCAAACGCGGTCTGGTTCAACAGATGATAGTTTTCCGGCGTCAGCGGGCAGTGCAGGGAGATAACATCTGACTCCGAAAACAGGGTCGTGAGATCGACATACTCCACGCCCAGTTCCAGCGCTGCGGCACTCGGGTAGGGATCAAATGCCAACAGGCGCATGCCAAAGCCTTTCAGAATGCGCAGGGCAGCCACGCCAATTTTACCGGTGCCAATCACCCCGGCGGTTTTACCGTACATCGTAAAACCGGTAAGTCCTTCCAGGGAGAAGTTCGCGTCACGCGTACGCTGATAGGCACGGTGAATTCGGCGGTTAAGGGCCATCATCATGCCGATAGCATGTTCGGCAACGGCTTCCGGGGAGTAGGCGGGGACACGCACCACCTGCAGGCCCAGCTCTTTTGCGGCGTCGAGATCCACGTTGTTAAAGCCTGCACAGCGCAGGGCGATAAATTTAACGCCATGTTTTTTCAGCTCTTCGAGCACCGGGCGGCTACCATCGTCATTGACGAAAATGCATACACCTTCGCAGCCGTTAGCCGTTTTTGCTGTCTTTTCGGTGAGCAGAAAGTCGAAAAATTCAAGCTCGAAGCCAAACTTCTCATTCACGTGCTGCAAATACTTTTTATCGTATTGCTTTGTGCTGTATACCGCGAGTTTCATAAGACTTTCTCCATCAGATTTATATCCACATTAGCATGATTCAAATTATCATGTAAATTATAAAAATTATTTTATAAACAGAGACATATACTTCATTCTAAAGCATCTACGCTTAAAGCGGGCAGTAACTTTTTTTGCCAGGCTAAACATGCAACAATAACGGACAGAATCGGCTTAATCATATGCAAAATCAGGATATTAACTGCCCATGAAGGGTAAATATAAAGCCGCACTCGCGCTAATACTGCTTTTTATACTGCTGCCACTGACGCTGCTCATGACCCTGGCATATTGGGTTCCGACGCTGGCGGGTATCTGGTTGCCGGTGGGGACCCGTATCGCTTTTGAGGAGCCTCCGCGTTTTACCCGCCATGCCCTGCTGATCCCGGATCTGCACTATCTGATTGATGACTGTCCGCTGGCCTTAATTAAGGGGGCCGCACTGACGCACCCCAGCCGTTGGAAGCTGGATATTAACTCGTTGGATATCAACCCCACTTGCCTGAACAAACTGCCGGAAAAGGAATCTTCTCCCGCCGCACCAAAGACGCTGGCCGAATGGCAATCCATGCTGCCCAAAACCTGGGTCACCATCTCCCGTTTTACCGTTTCACCCTGGCAGGAGTGGCAAGGTGAAATTTCACTCGCGCTCTCTAAAACGCATCAGGAACTGCGTTATCACGGTGAGCGGGTCTCTCTCAGTGCGAAACTGCGTGGTCAGTTACTGACGATTGAGCAGATGCAACTGACGCTATTTGAAAACCAACCGCCCATAACGCTGGGGGGCGAATTCACGTTACCCAGAGTACCCGAGGGCGTACCGGTAAACGGGCATGCGCAAACCACCTTAACGCTGCCAGGCAATCCTGAGGTGGTCGACGCCGACATCGACTGGCGCGACAACGAAGGGCAACTGATTGTGATGGCGCGGGACAATCCGGACCCCATCCTCGACCTGCCCTGGCAGGCGACGCCTGAGCGATTAACCATCAGTGATGGACGCTGGAACTGGCCTTATCAGGGGTTTCCGCTGAGCGGGCGCGTTGGCATACGCATTGATGAATGGCAAAAAGGGCTGCAAAACGCAGTGATAACCGGGCGGCTGAACGTATTAACGCAGGGGCAAGCTGGCAAGGGTAACGCCGTGCTGAACATCGGCCCTGGCCGACTCAATCTGGCGGATACGCCTATGCCACTGCAACTGACCGGCGAGGCCAAGCAGGGCGAGATGACCTTCTACGCCGTTCTGCCAGCGGTACTCACCGGGGACTTAAGCGATCCACAACTTGCCTTTACACCCGGCGCGCTGCTGCGTTCACGGGGGCGCGTCATTGATGACCTTAACATTGATGAGATCCGCTGGCCGTTGGCCGGGGTGAAAGTGACCCAGCGCGGCGTTGATGGCCGATTACAGGCGATATTACGCGCCCATGAAAACAGCATGGGGGACTTTACCCTGCATCTCGACGGTCGGGCGCAGGACTTTGTACCGGACAAGGGCGTGTGGCAGTGGCGCTACTGGGGCGACGGTAATTTTACGCCTATGAATGCGCGCTGGGATGTGGCCGGGCGAGGGGAATGGCGTGACAGGACCATCGAACTCAATGAACTCTCGACAGGCTTTGACCAGTTGCAATACGGCACAATGCACGTCAGTACGCCACGTTTGGTACTCAATGAGCCCGTACGCTGGTTACGTGACGATGACCATCCTTTCTTCGGCGGCGCACTCACCCTGGACGCCGGGCAGACCACCTTTAGCGGCGGCAGCGTGCTTCCGCCGTCGACCCTTGCGTTTAGCGTGCAGGGAAGCGAACCGACGGTGTTCCAGTTTAAAGGCGATCTTCATGCCGAAAAAATTGGCCCGGTTCGGGTAAACGGGCGTTGGGATGGGGAACGTTTACGCGGGCAGGCATGGTGGCCGCGGCAGTCGCTGACCGTGTTTCAGCCGCTGGTGCCTCCCGAGTTGAAAATGAACCTGCTGGGCGGGGATATGTATGCGCAGGTGGCCTTTTCGGCAGCGGCCGGACAGGGTTTTGAGGCGGGCGGACATGGCGTGTTGCGTGGCGGAAGCCTCTGGATGCCGGACAACCAACTCTCCGGCGTCGATTTTGTGCTGCCGTTCCGCTACCACGAAGGTATCTGGCAGCTTGGTACCCGCAGACCGGTTTCTTTGCGTATTGGCGAGGTCGTCAACCAGGTGACGGCAAAAAATATTGCTGCGGATCTGCAAGGGAGTTACCCCTGGAGCGAGGAGAATCCGCTTCAGTTGAGCGATGTCAGCATTGATGTGCTCGGAGGCAAAGTGACCCTGAGCCAGCTACGTCTGCCGCAGCACGATCCGGCGCTGCTGCGGTTACAGAACATCTCGTCAAGTGAACTCATCAGCGCCATCAACCCCAAACAGTTTGCGATGTCCGGGCCTTTTGATGGCGCACTGCCGCTCTGGCTGGACGACAATAATGACTGGATTATCAAAGATGGCTGGCTGCACAATCCCGGCCCCATGACCCTGCGCGTAGATAAAGATACCGTCGATGCGCTGGTAAAAGACAATGTGGCGGCAGGTTCAGCCATCAACTGGCTACGCTATATGGAAATTTCACGCTCATGGACAACACTGAATCTGGACAAAAAGGGCGTACTGAAAATGCAGGCGGCGATAAAAGGCACCAGTGTTGTTGAAGGCAAGAGCAATGCTGTCAACCTGAACTATTCCCATGAAGAGAATGTCTTTGCATTGTGGCGTAGCCTGCGGTTTGGCGACAACCTTCAGTCGCTGCTAAAACAGAACGTCACATTGCCCAGGGCGCCCTGTGCAAATGGAAAAGTGTGTGAGGAAAAACAATGAAAATTCTGCCAGGGATAGTGATGACCATGACGCTGGCGGCCTGCACGCCGCGTATCGAAGTGGCGGCACCGAAAGAGCCGATCACCATCAATATGAATGTGAAGATTGAACACGATATTAATATTAAAGCAGATAAAGACGTAGAGACGCTGCTGGAAAGGCAGAATCACTAAGTCGTCTTGCGCGATTACAGTGCTCACCCGTTCAACAGGAAATCAGACCATGACCTCAATCGTTACCCCGGAACGTGTCAATGCGCAGTGCCATTGCGGTGCGGTGGCCTTTACCGTGCAACTGAGCGATGGCTTTAACACCCGTCGTCGCTGTAACTGCTCTTTTTGCCGCATGCGTGGCGCGGTCACGGTCTCTGCTCCACTCTCCGGTATCACCGTGGTGCGTGGGCAGGATAAACTCACCGAGTACCGTTTTAATACCGGTGCGGCGGCGCACTATTTCTGCTCTGTTTGTGGGATCTACACCTTCCATCAGCGGCGTTCTAACCCGGATCAATATGGCGTTAACGTGGCCTGCATTGAAAATGTCTCGCCTTTTGATTTCCCCTGCGTCGAGGTGACCGATGGCGTTAATCATCCTAAAGACGGGGCGAGTCTGGGTGTGGTGGGGTATTTGCGTTACGAGGACGTGAAAGCGGGCAAAAACTAAATTCCCCTCCCGCCGAGGCGGAAGGGGGAGAAAACTTAGGCAGCGACCAGACTGTCGATAGCGGCTTTTGCGTCGGTAGTTGCCTGAGTAGCGACTTCCGGGCCGTAAGCGATACCTTCTGCAAACACGAAGTTTACGTCGGTGATGCCGATAAAGCCCAGGAACAGTTTCAGGTACGGCGCAACCAGGTCGCTCGGGGTATCTTTATGAATGCCACCGCGGCTGGAGACGATAACAACACGTTTACCGGTGACCAGACCTTCCGGGCCTTTCTCGGTATAACGGAAGGTCACGCCAGCGCGAGCCACCAGGTCGAAGTAGTTTTTCAACTGCGTCGGGATGTTGAAGTTGTACATCGGGGCATTGATGACGATGACGTCATGGGCATTCAGTTCGGCGATGAGTTCATCGGACAGAGACAGCGCTTCCTGCTGACGCGGGGTCAACGGCGCGTCAGACGGACGCAGTGCACCTACCAGTTCGCCATCCAGTACCGGGATGGGGTTAGCAGCCAGGTCGCGAACGGTAATTTCATCTGCGGCGTGTTTTGCTTTCCACTGATCGACAAAATAGTCAGCCAACTGACCAGACTGCGAGTACCCTGCCAGAATACTGGATTTAAGCACTAATACTTTGCTCATGGGTGTATCCTTATTATTTGAAATGGGGGCGTGCCCCCTGTTGTTAGGTGACACTCTATTCACAAAACTGCTGCGTGAATAGCGCAATATATCGAATCCTATGTTCGAATTTCTTGAACAAGAAATGAAATTACGCGTTGTGGTATTCTACGCCCATTCCCATAAAGAGACGTTTTCCGGCAGTGCTCTGCCCGTTAAGATTATGACAGAACAACAGAAATTGACCCTCGCCGATCTTCACCGTCAGCTTGATGCGCTTATGCTACGTGACAGGCAGCGCTTTGCTCGCCGTCTGCAGGGCGTGAAGAAGGTTAAAAATCCTGAATCACAAAGTGCTGTCCTGGAGACGATGCACCGGGAGATGGCCGAAGCGGCGCAGAAAGTTCTGCTGCGTGAGGCGTCTCGTCCGGCCATAACCTACCCTGAGAATCTACCGGTTAGCCAGAAGAAGCAGGACATTCTCCAGGCCGTTCGCGACAACCAGGTGGTGATCGTCGCCGGCGAGACCGGTTCCGGTAAAACCACCCAGTTGCCGAAAATATGTATGGAGCTGGGGCGCGGGGTGAAAGGGCTGATTGGCCACACCCAGCCACGCCGACTGGCGGCGCGTACCGTGGCGAACCGTATTGCTGAAGAGCTGCAAACGGAACCGGGCGGCTGCATCGGCTATAAAGTGCGATTCAGCGACCACGTCAGCGACAACACCCTGGTGAAGTTGATGACCGACGGTATCCTGCTGGCGGAAATCCAGCAGGACCGACTGTTGATGCAGTACGACACCATCATCATCGATGAAGCGCACGAACGCAGCCTGAACATCGATTTTCTGCTCGGCTACCTGAAAGAGCTGCTGCCGCGTCGCCCGGATCTCAAAATCATCATCACCTCAGCGACTATCGATCCGCAACGCTTCTCACGTCATTTTGATAATGCGCCGATTATCGAAGTCTCAGGTCGGACCTACCCGGTTGAAGTCCGTTATCGTCCGATAGTGGAAGAGGCGGATGACACCGATCGCGACCAGTTGCAGGCGATTTTTGATGCGGTAGATGAACTGGGCCGTGAAGCGCCGGGTGACATCCTGATTTTCATGAGCGGCGAGCGTGAAATCCGCGACACCGCCGATGCGCTCAACAAGCTTAATTTGCGCCATACCGAGGTGCTGCCGCTGTATGCGCGCCTCTCCAACAGCGAGCAGAACCGCGTGTTCCAGTCCCACAGCGGGCGGCGCATCGTGTTGGCGACCAACGTCGCAGAAACCTCCCTGACCGTGCCGGGTATTAAATACGTCATTGATCCTGGGACCGCGCGCATCAGTCGCTACAGCTACCGCACCAAAGTGCAGCGTCTGCCGATTGAGCCGGTTTCTCAGGCGTCGGCGAACCAGCGTAAAGGGCGCTGCGGTCGTGTGTCTGAAGGGATCTGTATTCGTCTCTATTCGGAAGACGATTTCCTGTCGCGCCCGGAATTTACCGACCCGGAAATTCTGCGCACCAACCTGGCCTCGGTTATTTTGCAGATGACCGCGCTGGATTTGGGCGACATCGGTGCTTTTCCTTTCGTTGAAGCGCCGGATAAGCGCAATATTCAGGACGGCGTGCGCCTGCTGGAAGAGTTAGGGGCCATCACCACTGACGAGCAGCAAACGGCGTATAAACTGACGAACCAGGGCCGCCAACTGAGCCAGTTGCCGGTCGATCCGCGTCTGGCACGGATGGTGCTCGAAGCGCAGAAACATGGCTGCGTGCGTGAAGCGATGATCATCACTTCCGCGCTGTCTATTCAGGATCCGCGTGAGCGTCCCATGGACAAACAGCAGGCGTCTGATGAAAAACATCGTCGCTTCCATGACAAAGAGTCGGACTTCCTGGCCTTCGTCAACCTGTGGAACTACCTCGGCGAGCAGCAAAAAGCGTTGTCCTCCAATGCGTTCCGTCGCCAGTGCCGCGTGGACTATCTGAACTATCTGCGCGTGCGCGAATGGCAGGATATCTACACCCAGCTACGCCAGGTGGTGAAAGAGCTGGGCATTCCGGTCAACAGCGAACCCGCAGCGTACCGCGAAATTCACGTCTCCCTGCTGACCGGCCTGTTGTCGCATATCGGGATGAAAGATACCGATAAGCAGGAGTTTACCGGTGCGCGTAATGCCCGATTCTCCATCTTTCCGGGATCTGGCTTATTCAAAAAACCACCCAAATGGACGATTGTCGCCGAACTGGTGGAGACCAGCCGTCTCTGGGGCCGTATCGCAGCCCGGATCGATCCCGAATGGGTCGAGCCGGTAGCGCAGCATCTGATCAAGCGTTCCTACAGTGAGCCGCACTGGGAACGGTCGCAGGGTGCGGTGATGGCGACGGAAAAGGTGACCGTTTATGGTCTGCCGATCGTGGCAGCCCGTAGCGTAAATTACAGCCAGATTGATCCGGCGCTTTGCCGCGAGCTGTTTATTCGCCACGCGCTGGTGGAAGGCGACTGGCAGACGCGCCACGCCTTCTTCCGCGACAACCTCAAACTGCGGGCGGAAGTTGAAGAGCTGGAGCACAAATCCCGTCGGCGTGACATTCTGGTCGACGACGAGACGCTGTTTGAGTTTTACGACCAGCGCATCAATCACGATGTGATTTCTGCCCGCCATTTCGATAGCTGGTGGAAAACCGTCAGCCGCGAGACGCCGGATCTGCTCAATTTTGAAAAGAGCATGCTCATCAAAGAGGGCGCAGAGAAAATCAGCAAACTGGATTACCCGAACTTTTGGCACCAGGGCAATCTTAAGCTGCGTCTGAGCTACCAGTTTGAACCGGGCACCGATGCGGACGGGGTGACGGTCCATATTCCATTGCCCCTGTTAAATCAGGTGGAAGAGGCCGGGTTTGAATGGCAAATTCCAGGCCTGCGCCGTGAACTGGTGATTGCGCTTATCAAGTCATTACCGAAACCCGTGCGACGTAACTTTGTGCCTGCCCCCAACTATGCAGAGGCCTTTTTGGGCCGGGTGACTCCCTTTGAGCTGCCATTGCTGGACTCGCTTGAGCGTGAATTACGCCGCATGACCGGCAACAGCATTGATCGGGAAGACTGGCACTGGGATCAGGTCCCCGATCACCTGAAAATTTCGTTCCGCGTGGTGGATGACAAGAACAAGAAGCTGCAGGAAGGACGGGACCTGACGGCGCTGAAAAATGCGCTGAAAGGCAAGGTGCAGGAAACCCTCTCCGCAGTAGCCGATGACGGCATCGAACAGAGCGGATTGCACATCTGGAGTTTTGGCCAGCTTCCTGAAAGCTACGAGCAAAAACGCGGGAACTACAAGGTGAAAGCCTGGCCTGCGCTGGTAGATGAACGCGACAGCGTCGCCATCAAATTGTTTGATAATCCGCTGGAGCAACAGCAGGCGATGTGGCGCGGTCTGCGGCGTTTACTGCTGCTCAATATTCCGTCGCCTATCAAATATCTGCATGAGAAGCTGCCGAACAAGGCCAAGCTGGGCCTCTACTTTAACCCGTATGGCAAGGTGCTGGACCTGATTGACGACTGTATCTCCTGCGGCGTCGACAAACTGATTGACGAAGCGGGCGGGCCGGTCTGGACAGAAGAAGGTTTTGCGAAGCTGCATGAGAAAGTCCGCGCGGAGTTGAACGAAACCGTGGTGGTGATTGCAAAACAGGTCGAGCAGATCCTGACGGCAGTGTTTAACATCAATAAACGGCTGAAAGGGCGTGTGGATATGACCATGGCGCTGGGGCTGTCGGATGTTAAAGCGCAAATGGCCGGTCTGGTTTATCGCGGCTTTGTCACCGGCAACGGTTTCCGCCGTCTCGGCGATACGCTGCGTTACCTGCAGGCCATTGAAAAACGGCTGGAAAAAATGGCCGTCGATCCGCACCGCGACAGAGCGCAGATGCTGAAAGTGGAGCAGGTACAGCAGGCCTGGCAGCAGTGGCTCAATAAACTGCCGCCGGCGCGTCGTGAAGACGAAGACGTGCAGGCTATCCGCTGGATGATAGAGGAGCTGCGCGTCAGCTTCTTCGCGCAGCAACTGGGAACACCGTTCCCGGTATCTGATAAGCGTGTATTGCAGGCGATGGAACAGATTGTCGTGTGAGCATCAGGCCCGGTGAGCAACACTTACCGGGCCACATTGCCGCTACGGGTTCCAGCCGCCGCCCAACGCCTTGTACAAATCAATTTGTGCCAGTAACAGATTCCCCTTCGCCTGCACCACGCTAAGCTGCGCTGAAAACAGCGTACGCCGTGCATCCAGCTCATCGATATACGAGGAGTACCCGTTACGGTATCGATTCTGGGCAATGCGCAACGTTTCCTGAGCGACCGTGGCCTGCGCCTGTAATTCGCTTAACTGTTCCTGCAAACGGATGATGGCATCGAGGCTGTCATTCACTTCTTTGAACGCATTTCTTACCGTCTTTTCATAGCTATAGAGCGCCTGATTGCGTTGTGACGCTGTCACGTCTACCTGTGCATTCAATGCCTGTCGGTTAAGCAACGGCGCTAAAATACTGCCTCCCACGCTCCACAACTGGAGTGGATTATCCAGCAGGCCAGGTAGCGTGCGATCCTGTACGCTACCCGTTGCCGTGAGATTAAGGGACGGCAGCAGACTGGCACGGGCTGAGGCCAGCGTCGCATCGGCAGCAATCAACTGCTGCTCCGCCTGGGCAATATCCGGGCGGCGATTCAGCAGTGAAGAGGGCAGTGAAGAAGGGAGCGTCAACGGGGTGAGCGCGTCCAGTCCCTGGGTGCGGGCAACGTTACCGGGATTGGCCCCGAGCAGCAGGCTCAGCGCATTTTCCTGCTGATTAATCTGATGGCGTAATCCTGGGATCTGTGCCCGGGTGGCGCGCACTTCAGAATCGGACTGCATCAGTTCCAGGCGTGAGCTGTAGCCCGTTTCAAACTGCCGCTGCGCCAGCTTAAGGGCTTCCTCTCGTGCCTCCAGCGTCGATTGCGTCACGCTTAATTGATCGTCGAGCGATAACAGTGTGATGTAGCCGGAGGCGACAGAAGACGCGACGGTAAGATCGGCCGCCGCTGCCGCGGCTTTTTGTGCGGCTAATGAAGCCCGTGCAGCATCGGCGGTACTGCGGTTAACGCCCCAGATGTCCACGTCATAGCTGGCGGTCAGGCTACCTTTGTAGAGCGTACTGTAAACCGGCAGCCCGGTGGCGGCGGATTGCGAACGGGCGCGCGTACCGTTGAGACCGGCATCCAGTGACGGAAAAATACTCCCTTCTGCGCCATAGACCCGCGCCTGGTATTCATTCACCCGCTCGCGGGCAATCAACACATCACTGTTAAAGCGCAAGGCTTGATCCACGTACGCGTTCAGGGCGTTATCGTGAAAGCGCCGCCACCACACTTTATCGACGCGGCTGTCAGGACCGGTAGCCGAACGCCAGGCCGCGGGGATCTGCAGCGAAGGCTTGGCAGGCTTAACGTCAACGGACTGGCAGCCCACCAGCGCCAGACAGAGTGCAACCGTGAGGGGGCGAACGATCATTGCGCGTTCTCCCGGGTATCGATTTTCACCTGTACCGACATCCCCGGTCGCAGGCGTGCGACCTCTTCTGCTTTGCCTTCAACCTGGATGCGTACCGGGATACGCTGGGCGATTTTAACGAAGTTGCCGGTGGCGTTATCCGGCGATATGGCGCTGAATTCCACCCCGGTTGCCGGCGAAATGCTCTCAACCCGGCCCCTGAACGCCTGACCGTCCAGCGCGTCGACGGTGAAATGGACCGGCTGACCGATACGCAGATTCGCCAGTTGGGTCTCTTTAATATTGGCAATCACCCAGTGTTGAGCGGGCACCAGGGTGGTGAGATGCGTTCCGGCTGAAACATAGGCCCCCAACCTGACGCTGATTTGCCCCAGTTGGCCGTCGCGCGGGGCGACGATGCGGGTGTTTTGCAGGTCAATTTCCGCCAGCTCCAGTGCGGCTTTGGCATTCTCGACGTCGGCTTCCAGCGAAGCGCGATTTACGATTGTGGTTTGCAGGTCCTGTTTCGACATCTCCAGCGTGGCCTGCGCCTGGGCAATACTCGCGCTGCCCTGAGCGGCGGTCGCCAGGGCGGCATCCCGTTCACGGATCGAGAGAGAACCGTCTGAAGTCAGGGCTTTGACGCGTTTCAGGTCCGCTTGTGATTGCTGATTCTGCGCTTTACTGCTGGCCAGCGCCGCTTCATTACGTTTGATCACCGCTTCGGCGCTTTTTCGCTGCTGGATATTGTTGTTCAGCGCCGCGATTTTCATCGCCAGCTGCGCCTGGGCCTGATGCACTTTCTGACGATAAATGCGGTCGTCGATCTGCATAATCAGATCGCCCTTCTTAACCTGCACAAAGTCCTGCACCGGCACCTCAGTGATGTAACCATTCACCTGAGGGCTGATAAATGTGGTCAGCCCCCGAACATAGGCGTTGTCGGTGAACTGGGTGTGGCGGGTAAAGGGCGGCAATTGCCAGGCGTAAAGTATGACTAATACCCCAACGATGCCGATCGCGGCAGCGGCAAAAATCGATACAATGCGCAGGTTACTGCGGGTGTTGGCCCGCTCTTTGGCGGCGTCCTGCTGACTCATAGTTGCTCCAGTAAAAATTTCACGCGTGTCACTTTGTTCCCGTTGCCCGACGCAGGGCGATGCGCGCAGTAATGCGCAAACGCAGCAGTCGCCAGAGGATCCATACCAGAGTGGCGGCAGCCACCGAGGCGGTTAAAAGATAAGTATCGTTGTAAGCCAGAATATTCGCTTCCAGCGTGCTGGCGTTTTGCAACTGGAGGACCGCCTGGGTATTGAGCAACGTACTGTCGCCAATCATGTTCTGATAAAGCTGGGTGTAGGCCTGCAGGCGCTCATTGACGGCAGGATTGAGCGTGGTCAGTTGTTCGGCCAGGTGTGCGGAGTGGTATTTCTCCCGCCAGGTCTGGAAGGTACCGAGAATAGCCGACCCTAACAGGCCCCCAATATTCTGGCTCATACCAAATAAGACAGAGAAGCTCACGAGGTTACGCGGATCGGCGACCACGCCACCGATGCCTGCCAGCATCGCAGGGGCGAGGAAAAAGGCGCTGCCGAAACCGAGCAAGAACTGGCTGACCATGAGCTGGTCTGGCCGCGTGAGGCTGGTGGACTGGCTGTCCATCAAGGAGGCGATAATCATCAGCAACAGGGCCGTGATGATAGGCCACGCCAGCCGCTGGGGTTTAATGGTAAGGCAGCTTGCCGTGATACCGCAGACGATGCCGGCAAGAATCGACCAGGCCAGGTGCGTCATCTGTTCGTTCTGTAACCCCACGTACTGCAACCAACCGTAAACCCCGGTGTTCTGCTCCGCGAGGACGATGCGGATGAGCAGCATGATCAACCCAAGGCGCATTATGCTGCCGCTGGAGAGCCAACGGGTATTGAGCAGAGGGTTGCTGCGGTTATGTTCAAAGACAATGGCGCTCACGATAAGCACCAGCGACAGTGACAGCGACCAGCCAATCCACGGGGCTTCGAACCACCAGTACAGGCGACCAAATGAGAGCACCGCGCACAACAGCGCCATGCCGGGCGCGAGCAGAAAAAAGGTAATAAAGTCTTTCTTCTCAAATACTTTTTTGCGATCGCCAGGCGGCAGCTTCAGACAAATGACGCAGGCGAGCGAAATCAGTGCCAGCCCCAGTTCAAAGAAGTAGAGTCCACGCCACTCCTCCAACTGCAGTAACTCGGTTGAGAAGAGACGGGCAATCGGGATAGCCAGGGAAGAACCGGTTATCCCTATGGTTAATGCTTTCAATCGATGCTTAGCGGGCCACGCCTGAATCTGGTAATAAATACCCAGCGAACTCAGTGCCGCCGCCACCATGCCGTGAGCGGCACGGACGAGGATGGCAGAACTCAAATCGTTCACGAACAGGTGAAAAAAAGTGACCAGCACATAGAGCACCAGAAAACCTTCGGTAAACGCACGCAGGCCAAACTGCTGGCGAAACTTTACCAACAGCAGGTTGATGGAGACGTTGGTCATCACGTAAACCGCGGGAAGCCAGGCGATTTCGGTGGACCAGGCCGCAAAGGTACCCTGCAGATTTTGCAGGTTTGCAGTCACCATCGCATTCCCCAGTGCGCCAGTCATGCACACCAGCAGGCCAACGATGCCATAGGCTATGCGGCGAGGGGTGCTATGAAACGGGGTCGAAGGGGAGCCGAGCAGCATCGGCTTTTCGTGGGGCGCCCATTCACGGGGTGCGTAAGGATCTTTTTTCGGCTGGCGCATTACTTCCTCACGACCTCGCGCAACAACTTTTCCAGCACCTGACGTGTCTGCGCCTGCTCTTCAGGGGTGATTACGGACAGGATCTCCTCACGCAGATCGTCGGCGACCGTTTTGACCTGATGATATAACGCCATCCCCTGTGCGGTTGCCACCAGCAGGCGTTTACGTTTGTCCTGCTCGGTTAATACGCGTTGAACCAGTTGTTGACTGACCAGCCGATTGATTAACGGCACCAGAGTGGCATTTTCCACACCCAACTCCTGCGCCAGTTCGCTTTGCGACAGCGGGGTATCGTGACGGGCGATTGCGGCAACCGCTACCCAACTCGCCTGACTCATTCCCAGGCCCTTCAGGCGGCGGTCTACGGCCAGTCGCCAGTGATGCGCCGTTAAATACAATAAATGGGAAAAGGTGAGATCGCGGTGTTCCATACATTTTTCTGATAGATAGTTAGAGCTCTAACGAGTTTACCGTTAGCGCCGTGAATAATTCAAGTGTATTAGAGGACCGCAATTTTGGTGGGAAAAGAGGACGCATAGCGAAGTTGCTATGGCTTCGCGGCATAATAGCGGGCAAGGCGGGTAGGGCATTCCATGTGATCTCTATCGCACTTTATGATGTAGTGGCACTTAAGTAAGCTGTAATGATGCTTACAAAAAGGAGGCATTTATCCATGATCCATTTTCCTGCCTTACCTGAGCAGACCCTGAAGGCCGCCAACACGCTAGGCCAGTGGCTGGCGCAAAATGACTTTGCGAGCAAGCCTGAGCCTGTCCGCGCCGATGCGATCATCCTTGCCGGTAATGCGGTCATACCGGTTATCGATGCGGCATTCGACATGGCTTCCCGCCAGCATACGCCGCTCATCATAAGCGGTGGTATCGGCCACTCTACCACCTTTTTGTATCACGCCGTGGCCCGCCATCCGACCTACAATTCGCTACGGACCACCGGTAAATCGGAAGCCGCTATCCTTGCGGAAATCGCCCAGCGTTTTTGGGGTATCCCGCTGAAAAACATCATTGTGGAAGACCAGTCAACCAACTGCGGTGAGAATGCCCGTTTCACTCTGGACACCCTGAGCTCACGGGGTATGAGCCTGACGACCGCAATCGTCATGCAGGACCCGACGATGCAACGCCGCACCATGGCCACCTTCGCGCGCGCAAGCGCAGGTTATGCGGATGCGCCACACTGGCTTAGTTATCCTGGTTTTATTCCCGAACTGATTAACACCCGTGACGGACTCTCTTTTGCGACGCCAGCCGAAGGGTTATGGCCGGTCGAACGCTATCTGTCGCTGATCCTCGGCGAAGTACCACGACTGCGCGACGACATTGAGGGGTATGGCCCCAATGGGCGGAATTTTATCGTCCATGTGGATTTCCCCTCTTCTGTCGACAACGCCTGGCAAATATTACAGGCCGATGAGGTTCTGCACTCCGCTTTAGGCAGCCGCGCTCTGGCATAAGCCAATGCCCGTTTGCGCGATGGCAAACGCAAACGGGCAGTCAGTGTTGATTTAATGTTGCCTCGCGGTTGCTAAAAAGCATTTCTTTTATGATTTCACTCACAAAACTTCGCTGTCATCCTGGGAAATGGGCTGCACGCTTGTAGATTTTTAACAACGAATTTACTTGTTAAAAACAATGTTATTACAGGAGCAGTTCATGACAGCACCCGTACAGCACCCGATGTATATCGATGGTCAATTTGTTACCTGGCAAGGCGACGCCTGGATTGACGTAACAAACCCGGCGACAGAAGAGCTTCTGTCGCGCATTCCAGACGGTACCGCCGAAGATGCACGGCGCGCCATTGAGGCTGCCGATAAAGCGCAGCCGGCCTGGGAAGCGTTACCGGCCATTGAACGTGCGGGCTGGTTACGCAAAATCGCCGCAGGCATTCGCGCAAACGCAAGTGAAATCAGCGCGCTTATCGTGGCTGAAGGCGGAAAAATCCAGCAGCTGGCGGAAGTCGAAGTGAACTTCACCGCCGATTATATCGACTACATGTCCGAATGGGCCCGTCGTTATGAAGGCGAAATTCTGCAAAGCGATCGCCCTGGCGAAAATATCTTCGTCTTTAAACGACCGCTGGGTGTCACCACCGGGATCCTGCCGTGGAACTTCCCGTTCTTCCTGATTGCCCGCAAGCTCGCGCCGGCACTGATAACCGGCAACACGATCGTTATCAAGCCCAGCGAATTCACGCCGAACAACGCCATTGCTTTTGCCAAAATCGTCCATGAGGTCGGGCTGCCGAAAGGGGTCTTTAACCTGGTGCTCGGACGGGGTGAAACCGTCGGACAGGAGCTGGCAGGCAACCCGAAAGTGGCGATGGTCAGCATGACGGGAAGCGTGGTGGCAGGCGAGAAGATCATGACCGCAGCGGCGAAAAACATCACCAAAGTGTGCCTCGAACTGGGCGGTAAAGCGCCCGCCATCGTGCTGGATGATGCGGATCTGGAACTGGCCGTTAAAGCTATCGTCGATTCCCGCGTGATCAACACCGGGCAGGTCTGTAACTGTGCCGAGCGCGTGTATGTGCAAAAAGGCATTTACGATCGCTTTGTGAACCGTCTGGGCGAAGCGATGAAAGCCGTGCAGTTTGGTAATCCAGGCCAACGCAATGATATCGCCATGGGGCCGCTGATTAACGGCGCAGCCCTGGAGCGTGTGGAAGCCAAAGTGGCTCGGGCAGTTTCAGAAGGTGCCCGCGTTGTGCTGGGCGGCACAGCGGTTGAAGGGAAAGGGTATTTCTACCCGCCAACGCTGCTGCTGGATGTGCGCCAGGAGATGGCTATCATGCACGAGGAAACCTTCGGCCCGGTGCTGCCGGTAGTGGCATTCGACACCCTGGAAGAGGCGCTGGCGATGGCTAACGACAGCGATTACGGGCTGACGTCATCGGTTTACACCCAGAATCTCACTACCGCCATGAAGGCCATCAAAGGGCTGAAATTCGGCGAAACCTATATTAATCGCGAGAACTTTGAAGCGATGCAGGGGTTCCATGCGGGCTGGCGGAAGT
The DNA here is from genome assembly GCA_002377245.1 of Enterobacteriaceae bacterium UBA3516. GTDB lineage: Bacteria > Pseudomonadota > Gammaproteobacteria > Enterobacterales > Enterobacteriaceae > CBFFRJ01. Next base: position 1,468 of record DFPL01000089.1, on the reverse strand, counting down.
CGGGCATCGGTGGTGCTGATGGTCGTCATGGCCTTGAAGAGTATCTGCAAACCCAGATGGTCTATCTGCAGGCGTAATGGGGTATGCCGCCATCAGGTTATGATGGCGGCAAGCGCTTTACACCTTCGTCGCAATCCAGTTCATCATTAACGTCGGCCAGATGGCTGCGGGCAGCCCCTGAGCATCACGAATACCAAATCCGTGGGCGCCTTGCTCAAACAGATGCATCTCAACGGGCACGCCCAGCTTTCGCAGGGCGGTGAACATCACCACGCTGTTTTCGACCTTCACCGCCGGGTCATCAACCGCATGCAGTATAAAGGTCGGCGGCGTATCGCCGCTCGCCCTCTCTTCCAGAGAATAGTGGCGAATCTGCTGCTCGGTCGGATTATCGCCAATCAATTCCTGGCGCGAACCAGGGTGGTCAATCTCGCGATGCATGGTAATGACCGGGTAGACCAGCGCCATAAATGCCGGTCGGGCAGGGAGGTCATCTATCTCATCTTTAGGCAGATAAACGGGTTCACTGAAGCGAGTGCCCAGGCTTGCCGCAGCGTGTCCGCCCGCAGAGAAGCCCATAATTCCCATACGCTCAGGGTCCAGTTGCCACTCCTTTGCGCGTGCTTTCAGGGTCCGCATCGCCCGTTGCACATCCGCCAGCGGCGCATTGGCCCCTTCCGCATGACCATCCCCCGGCAGGCGGTAGCTCATCACAAACAGCGTGTAGCCTCTGGCATTGAAGAAAGGAGCCAGCGCACTGCCTTCTTTGTCGAGGACCACCCGGCGATACGAGCCGCCCGGTGTTACCAGAATCCCTACGCCGTTGGGTTTCTCAGGGGCATAAACGGTAATCTGCGGCGCACGGACGCCGGTGACGGAGCGATCAAAATCAGAAGGACCCGTGAGGTTTTCTTCCAGCCGAAAGGTGACGAGACTGGTTGCCGCCCCCGGCGCCTCGCCCTGGGGCCAGACGGAAAAGGTGACGGCATTCGCTACGGCAGCGTCCATCATCGCAACTAACTCTTGCTCGCTTATCGGTGTCACTTCGGATCTCCAAAATTTGAAACAGAGGTTTATATCATAGGCGGTGTACAGAAAGTGTGGGGGAGGTGGGGAAAAAAGGGTGGCGGTGCCACCTTTTGGCTGAGGGTTCTTCACAAAGAATGCGCGCACGATCGGTTCCCTCGCCCCACCGGGGAGAGGGTCAGGGTGAGGGGAAAAATGCGGCTCTGATGGTCATTCCGTTCACCTTATGTTCCGTGCTTTTCTGTAGCGCCAGAACCTGTCATCGCGGTGACTATTTTATTCTCATTGCGCAATGATATTGCTGTAAAACGTCGTACTACAGGGGATCCATCAGCCCACGGGGAGATGGAGCAGACATTAAAAACGGCACCCGGTGGTGCCGTTTTGCTTTTATCCTTCTGAGGTCTGATGCCCTCACACGGGCCCTCTCCCACTGGAGGGG
>DFPL01000082.1 GCA_002377245.1 Enterobacteriaceae bacterium UBA3516 | reverse complement strand
TGGTGCCCGGACTCGGAATCGAACCAAGGACACGGGGATTTTCAATCCCCTGCTCTACCGACTGAGCTATCCGGGCAACGGGGCGCATTAAACCTTAATCGCTGTAAGGCGTCAACTCTATTTCAAAAAATGCTGTTCAGTTGCTCAACTTTGCGGCAGTCTGAGCGATTCTGCGCCAAATAGCGGCGTGTTGCACAAATCTTCCAGATTTTTTCAGCGTGGGCAGGTCATGCTGTTCACGAGGATAGCGGAGGCAATATGGCAAATGACTGGCTGGAGTTACGGCAACATGCTGATACCGGTATTGAAACCATTCGTGCCCACTTTGAGGGGCACGCATACGATCCGCACTGGCATGACAGCTATCTGGTCGGTATTACCCTGAGCGGCACTCAGGAGTTCCATTGCCGCCGTGAACGCCATCGCAGCGTGCCGGGTGACGCATTCTTGCTGGAACCCGGTGAGATTCATGATGGCGACGCGCCGGTGGAAGGGGGCTTTACCTACCTGACGTTCTACCTTGATGAAGGGTGGCTGAACTCAACATTGCGTGGATTATACGACTCGGTGCCCTCCAGCTATTCGCTCCATTTTTCTCGCACGATGGCGCGCGAGCCGCTGCTCGCCGGCGCTATTTCGCAAACCTTTCATTCTCTGCATAGCGAAGAGATGCGGATTGTTCAGCAAAGTGCGATGGACAATCTGCTTGGTCAGCTTACCCGGCATACCCAGTGGCGAAGGCGCCTGCCGTCGCAGTTGCAAAGCGCCGCAGTGGCGCATCGCGCACGTGATTATTTGCACGCGCACATGGGGGACAATATCGGCCTGTCGGATCTGGCGCGTGAAACCGGTACCGATCGCTTCACCCTGACGCGCTGCTTTAAACGTGAGTTCCACCTTTCGCCCCACGCCTGGCTTATTCAACTGCGGCTGGCCAATGCCCGCAGCAGGCTGGCACGGGGAGAGCAGCCCGCGAGCGTGGCGGCCGCGCTGGGGTTTGCCGATCAAAGCCACCTCGGGCGCTGGTTCCAGCGCGCTTATCGCCTCTCTCCCGCCCATTACCGAAAACTCTGCACAAATCTTCCAGACGGTGTCAGTAAATAGCGCGACAGTCACAGCACGGAGAATAAGGAGTCCCGACTGTGCATACCTTCTACACTTACCTGCCGTTTATGCTTTTTGCCTTCGTGGCGTCGATAACCCCCGGCCCAACTAACATTTTGATTCTCACCAGCAGCCAGCGCTATGGCGTTAAGGCGACCCTGCCTGCGGTGATGGGGGCCTGCGTGGCGGCGAGCCTGATTGTTTTTATTTCCGGTGTGGGGGCAGGGGAAATACTGCGTGACCACCCGCTGATACGTGAGGCTATGAGCTGGGCGGGCGCCCTCTGGCTAAGCTGGATGAGCTGGCAGCTGTTCACCGCCCCGGCGGCCAATTTGCACGGCAGTGCCGGGGCGCCGTTTAGCGGACGATCTGCGGCCATGTTGCAGCTCATTAATCCGAAAACCTGGATGATGGCGCTGGCGATCGTGAGCTTGTTCGCGCCAGCAGGCGCACATCCACTGCGCGATGTTTCGCTGCTGTCGCTGAGCTTTCTGGTTATTTCCCTGCTTTGCCTGTGCGCCTGGACGCTGCTTGGCAAAGCGGTTAACCGACTGTTTCGTACGGCGACATCACTGATTATCTTTCAGCGGGTGATGGCACTGTGTCTGCTACTGTCAGCCTGGATGGGGTTTATCGGCTGATCAGGTCAAGGCACCGCCAGCACGGCAGCAGGCAAAGCGCAGAATATCTTCCGCCAGCCGATGAGCAGTATCCACGTCGGTCTGGCTGCGATTAACCAGCATCCGGCTCAGGCAGCCCTCCAGCACCAGCTCCATCTGTTTAGCCACCATGGTGGGATCATCCACTTCCAGTTGGGTCAACAACTCGTGGGTGAAAGCAAAGGCAGCTTGCTTTTGCTGTTCAGCCAGCTGATGTATCGGGTGATCGGGGTCCGGGTAAAAGGTACAGGCAGCAATAAATAAGCAGCCAGGATAGCGGTTGTTGCTCACGCAATCCGTCAATGCGCCATAGCGGGCGAGAAGCTTTTGCTCTTTGCTCAACGATTCGTTGAGTAACAACTGCCTGCGCCAAATCTCGACCTGTTGACTGAGATGGCGAAGAGCGTCATAAAACAGCGCCTCTTTATCCGGCCAGAAGCGCTGAAACTCATCCAGCGGATAGTCGATACGCTCAGCGACCATTTCCGGTGTTGTATCAGCAATGCCTTTTAATTCAAATAATTGAAGCGTCTGATTTAAAACATCTTCACGTTGCACGATGAACTCCTTCGTCTTCAGAAACCGGCTTCCCCACCAAGTGTTGTTTACGGGGCCAGATTGCGCAAATGCGCGGCGAATGCGGGGGCATCCATAAATCCGGTGACACGCTGTGTCGGATGCTCCTGACCCTGCGCGTCGAAAAACACAATGGTGGGTAAACCCAGTACCTGTAAATGTTGCAGCAGGGCTTTATCCTGCGCGTTATTGCGTGTCACATCAGCTTGCAGGAGCAGCGTGTTCTGCAAGGCTGTTTGCACCTCTTTATCGCTAAAGGTGTATTTCTCGAACTCTTTACAGGCCACGCACCAGTCGGCATAGAGATCCAGCATGACCGGGCGGCCGTTCGCCTGCGACAGCGCCCGATCAAGGTCGTCGACGGTTTTGATCGTGGTAAACGGCAGATGCGCCTGACTTTCAGTAACGGGTTGCCCGAATGCCCAGTCCTGTGACGGACGCGCACTGACCAGGGCGGCGCCGAGCAGAAGGATCTGGAGGATGCGCATTAACGGGCGGGTTACCCCAAGGCTTGAAATAAACGCCCAGGCGAAGAAGGCGACGCCGAGCAGCGACCAGAGACGCAGCCCCCAGTCGTCACCCAGCACACGCTCCAGCAGGAACACCGGCAGGGCGAGGATCAAAAAGCCAAAGGCGATTTTGACCTGCGCCATCCACGGCCCGCTTTTGGGCAGCAGTCGGTTGCCAAACACCGTCACCAGAATCAGTGGCAATCCCATGCCGAGGGCATAGAGATACAACGTACCGCCACCGAGCCACAGATTACCGCTCTGGGCAATATAGAGCAGGATGGCACTCAGCGGCGCGGTGGTGCAGGGGGAACAGATAAGCCCGGCGATGGCACCCATAGCAAAAACGCCGCCCGGCGATCCCCCCTGCTGGCGATTGCTCATCAGCGTCAGGCGGGTTTGCAGGGCAGAGGGCAACTGGAGAGAGAACAGGCCAAACATCGACAGCGCCAGCAGAATAAAGACCACGGACAGGCCAATCAGCACGTAAGGATGTTGAAGTGCAGCCTGGAACTGTAGCCCGGCGGCGGCAACCACCAGGCCGAGTGCGGTATAGGTGAGCGCCATGCCCTGAACGTAGATAAACGCCAGCATGAGGGCCCGCGCCGTCGAGAGCCGCTGTTTACCGCCAAGGACGATGCCGGAGATGAGCGGGTACATGGGTAAGACGCAGGGGGTGAAGGCGACGCCGATGCCGATAAGCAAAGCCCAAAGGGCAGAGAAGGGCAGCGTGGCTGGAGTCGTGTCGTCATTGCCCCTCACCCCGGCCCTCTCCCCGGAGGGGCGAGGGGGGACAGGCTGGGCACTGTTTTCTGACGCTGCAACAGTTTGTCCCCTCTCCTGGGGGAGAGGGGTAGGGTGAGGGCGAACCTCACTCAACGGAATCACTTTGGTTTCCGGCGGGTAGCAGAACCCGGCATCGGCACAGCCCTGGTAAGTGACCGTCAGCGTCGCGCCTTTTGCCGCCTGGTTAATCGTGACCGGCAGGTTTAACCGCTGGCGGTAAATCTCACTCTTACCGAAAAACTCATCCTCATGGGACTCACCCGTGGGCAGCGGTAGTGGGCCAACCTCGGCCTGCGCGGGGGTAACGTTAATTTGTTGACGATAGAGGTAGTAGCCCTCTTTTATCTGCCAGTTCAGGTTGAGGTCGCTTGCCTGCTGCTGAAAATCGAACATAAATGCCCGATCCGCAGGCACAAAATCCGAGCGTCCGGGGGCGTCAAACAGCCCGGCAAGAGCAGGTGTACTGCATAACAGCAGAATCAGCGTAAAGATGCGTTGAGCCATGAGAGGTAGTCAAAGTCTCCGTGAGTGACCGGTAAAGCGAGCAGTTCTGGGGTCTGGTAAGGATGATGTGATTTGATGCAGGCGAAGAGGTCTTCCAGATGGGCGACGTCAGTTTTGAGCAACAGCTGTACCTCGTACTCCTGCTCCAGTTTCCCCTCCCAGTAATACATGGAGGTCGCGCCAGGAAGAAGGGTTACGCAGGCGGCGTGCTTATCGGCGAGTACTTTTGCCGCCAGCTCCTGGGCGGTGGCTTCATCCGGGGCGGTGCAGAGTACAACAACAGCATCAGGCGTGTTCATCGTTAACCTCTTCTCAGCGAAAAGGGGACTATACCACGCGCAGAAAAACCGGGTCGCAGTGCGGCCCGGTTTTAACAACTTTTACAACAGAATACCGCCAATCACGAAGCCGAGCAGCACGCAGAGCGAAATGGCAATCACACCCGGGACTAAAAACGCATGGTTGAACACATATTTACCAATGCGCGTTGAACCGGTGTCATCCATCTCCACCGCCGCCAGCAGTGTAGGATAGGTCGGCAGCACAAACAGCGCCGATACCGCAGCAAAAGAGGCAACGGCAGTGAGAGGACTCACGCCCAGCAGTAGAGCCGCTGGCATCAGCGCCTTGGTGGTCGCCGCCTGGGAGTAGAGCAGCGTCGAGGCAAAGAACAATACCACCGCCAGCAGCCACGGGTAGTTGTGCAGCAGGTCACCCGCCACCGTCTGGATGTCGGTAATATGGGCTTTAACGAAGGTATCGCCCAGCCAGGCCACACCCAGTACGCAGACGCAGGCACTCATACCGGATTTAAAGGTGCTGGCGTTCAGTACTTCGCTGGTGTCGATTTTGCAGGTGATGCTGATCAAAGTGGCGATAGTCAGCATAAAGACCACGATCGCTTCGTTACGTGGCAGAACCGGATTTTTGATCAGGCCAACGGTGTCGCTGATGGCGGTGGCATAGAACATCACCGCCACGATACCGATTAAAAACAGCAGTACGGAGCGCTTCGCGTGTGGTTTAAGTTCAAACACCTGGCTGCCGCGCAGTTTTACCTCTCCTTTCGCCAGGCGTTCCTGATAAACCGGATCGTCTTTCAGTTCAGCGCCGAGGAAGTTACAGACCACCGCCGTCAGCATTACGGCAATTAGCGTCACCGGAATACAGATGGCCAGCAGCGTCAAATAGCTCACGCCCAGCGGCTCAAGAATCCCGGCAAAGAAGACCACGGCGGCGGAGATGGGTGAGGCGGTGATGGCAATTTGCGAGGCCACCACGGCAATAGAGAGCGGGCGTGACGGGCGGATACCCTGCTCTTTTGCCACTTCCGTAATCACCGGCAGCGTGGAAAATGCCGTATGCCCGGTACCCGCCAGAATGGTCATAAACCAGGTGACCAGGGGGGCGAGAAAGGTGATGTATTTGGGATGGCGGCGCAGCATACGCTCCGCCAGGCTTACCAGGTAATCCATTCCCCCTGCCACCTGCATCGCGGCAATAGAGGCGATAACGGCCATGATGATTTCAATGACATCGAAGGGGATTGCGCCAGGTTTGACTTGAAAAAAGAGGGTGAGTACAAGCACGCCGAAGCCACCGGCAAAACCAATGCCGATGCCACCGAGTCTGGCCCCCAGGTAAATAGCCAGCAGCACGAGGACGAGTTCTGCAGCAAACATAATTGCCTTCCTTGTTGATGAAGTGAGATTGAATTTTTTTACTGAAGGCCAAAAAAAAGGCACGTCTGCTGACGCGCCTTTTTCCACTAGCCGCCAGTATTACTGTTCGCTTTCATCGGTATAACGCTTGGCCTTGTACGCTGGGTGCATCAGGTTCTGTGCGGAGAAAATATCATCCAGCTCTGCTTCGGTGAGCAGGCCACGTTCCAGTACCACTTCACGCACGCTTTTGCCCGTTTCGGCGCAGATTTTGCCGACGATGTCGCCATTGTGGTGACCAATAAACGGGTTGAGGTAGGTGACAATGCCGATAGAGTTATAAACATAGCCCTCACAAACGGACTTGTTGGCGGTAATGCCGTTCACGCATTTTTCCAGCAGGTTGTAGCAGGCGTTGGTCAGAATATGGATGGACTCAAACATCGCCTGGCCAATCACCGGCTCCATCACGTTCAGCTGCAACTGACCTGCTTCAGAGGCCATGGTGACGGTGGTGTCGTTACCAATCACTTTAAAGCAGACCTGGTTCACCACTTCTGGCACCACCGGGTTCACTTTGGCCGGCATGATGGACGAGCCCGCTTGCAGTTCAGGCAGGTTGATCTCATTCAGGCCGGCACGAGGACCGGAGGAGAGCAGGCGCAGGTCGTTACAGATTTTGGACATCTTCACGGCGAGGCGTTTCAGGGCGCTGTGCACCATCACGTATGCCCCACAGTCGGAGGTCGCTTCAATCAGATCTTCTGCGGGCACCACCGGCAGGTTGCTGACTTCCGCCAGCTTCTGTACCGCCAGTTGTTGGTAACCGTCCGGGGTATTCAGACGTGTACCAATCGCCGTTGCGCCGAGGTTCACTTCCAGCAGCAGTTCGGAAGTGCGCAGCAGGTTTCGGGTCTCTTCTTTAAGCAGCACATTGAAGGCGTGGAATTCCTGACCGAGGGTCATTGGCACCGCGTCCTGCAACTGGGTGCGGCCCATTTTCAGCACGTCGCGGAACTCAGCGGCTTTATGCTCGAAGCCATCACCCAACTGATTTATCGCATCAATCAGTTTCAGAACCGAGGTGTAAACCGCGATACGGAATCCGGTGGGGTAGGCGTCGTTGGTGGACTGGCATTTATTCACGTGGTCATTGGGGTTGAGGTACTGGTACTCACCCTTCTGGTGGCCCATCAGCTCCAGGCCAATGTTTGCAAGGACTTCGTTGGTGTTCATATTCACCGAGGTTCCGGCGCCGCCCTGATAGACGTCAACCGGGAATTGGTCCATACATTTGCCGTTGTTAAGGACTTCATCACATGCTGCCACGATGGTATTCGCAATGCTCTTCGGGATGGTTTGCAGCTCTTTGTTTGCCAGAGCAGCCGCTTTTTTTACCATTACCATGCCACGGACAAATTCCGGGATGTCGCTGATTTTGCTATTACTAATGTAGAAGTTTTCAATCGCTCTAAGAGTATGCACGCCATAATAGGCGTCCGCTGGTACTTCCCTTGTGCCCAACAAATCTTCTTCGATACGAATGTTGTTTAACATGTGAACCTTCTTTTTCAAGCTACGAATGAATGCACCAAACACACAGTAGATATGTGGTTATGTGTGATTACTGACCGACGATTATCTCCTTTATCGGCCAGATACTCGCGATCATATTCTGATTATGGCGAAATGCCGTAATCTGGATCACTTATTATCTTAGCTGTTCCAGCAGAATCATTAATCTGTGAAATGAGTCACCGCTTGCGAACTCGCAAAAAAATAGTTGAGTCTAAAAATTGAATTTTGTCTTAACCATCACCATCTCATCAGGATGCGAATCGCAAACCATACTCGACGGGTGCCAGAGGCGTTCGTCCCCTAACAGGAGATGCCAGTGCGCTGGATACCGCTATTAGCTGTTTTTTTGTATGTGTACATTGAGATTTCTATTTTCATTCAGGTCGCGCATGTGTTTGGTGTCCTGATGACGCTGCTGCTGGTAATTTTCACTTCGGTCATTGGGATGTCGCTGGTGCGCAATCAGGGCTTCAAAAACTTCCTGCTGATGCAGCAAAAGATGGCGGCAGGCGAAAGCCCTGCGGCGGAGATGATCAAAAGCGTCTCGCTGATTATCGCGGGTCTGCTGTTACTGCTGCCGGGATTCTTTACCGATCTGCTGGGGCTGTTGCTGCTGTTGCCACCTTTGCAGAAGTTGCTGACGCTTAAACTGATGCCGCACTTGCGTTTTGCTCGTATGCCGGGCGGTGGTTACAGCGCGGGGCCCGGTGCGGGCAATACCTTTGAAGGTGAATACCAGCGTAAAGACGAACAACACGACCGTCTGGATCACAAAGACGATCGTTAACCGTTACGTTGAGAGAGAAGCCCGGTTAACCGGGCTTTTTTTATTGTGTCACCAGAGTGCGTTTCGGTAACAGCAACCACAGCCCTGCCAGCATCATAATCGCGTACAGGCTCTTCCAGCCGGGAATGGCCAGTAACAGCAGGCACAAAATGCTGCCCACCCAGGCCAGCGCCTTGTAACGGCCGGTCAGCAGGCGACATCCCGCCATCATGCAAAGCAGATAGATAAGAATAAAGATGCCATTGGCGTAGATGATCAGCGTGTCGAGATTGATGGAGAAGGCATAGATGCCAAGCGTACAGATGACGCAGCAGATCAGTACCGCATTGAGCGCATTAAGCGGGATCTGCCGGGGGGTGAGGCGGGCCAGCGGGCTCTGCGGCTTATACTGGGCCTGCGACCAGACGAGGCGTGCAAAACTCTGGATATAAATGTTAAGACTGGCGAAGCAGGCGAGGTAGCCAATAATACAGGCCATCCACAGCGTCTCTTTGCCGAAGAGGTTTACCACGATAATGGGCAGTGACGCGGCGGCACCCTGGGCGCGCCACAGATCAAAATGCAGTACCACCACGGTACAAGCCCAGTAAACGGAACCGGCCAGCATCAGGCCAATCATTAATGCGCGAGGGAAATCCCGCTCCGGGTGTTTAAATTCAGATGCCAGATGGGCGAAGGCTTCAAGCCCGACGAAACACCAGAACATAACCGCCAGCGCGCCCGTCATACCAGAAAGCGAGACATCCGCAGGTGCAGGGAAGGGGATGGTCGACAGGGACAAGTCGCCTTTCCACCAGATAACTGCAATCAAGGCGACGATAAGCCCGGCAATGATCATCTGTAAGTTGGCGCTGGAGCCCGCTCCGCGCGTGCCGACCAGCCAGATAAGCCCCAGCGTTACCAGTTCAGCCATTAATAGCTGCCAGCCCTGCCAGCCAAACATCCCTTGTCCGAAGCCAGCCGCAATATGTAAAGCAGCCGGAAGGCCGACCGGGATCACCGATAAAAACAGCCAGCCGGTCACCCGCTCAAGCCGGGGGCCAAATGCCATACCAACAAAATGCGCGACGCCGCCTGCGCTGGGAAAGCGCCGCCCCAGCACGGCAAAGACGATGGCGACAGGGAAAACGAGGGCGATTAAGACCGGCCAGGCCCACAGGCTGTCATCACCTGCCGCCAGCGCCGCCAGTGCGGGCACGGCGAACACGCCTGTCCCCAGCAATGAGGTGGAGAGCAGCCCAATACCTTGCGCCAGCCCCAGCTCTTGTTTTAATCCTGCCATGCTTCTTTTCCCTGTCTTTGTCATCACGTTGTCGTTAGGGCCATGCTATCACAATAGATTTTACTTATGGCTGCGGGCCAGCCTGCCTGATACTGCGGCTTGCCTTCTGCTTTTCTTGCCCCAGAGCGCATTTATACGAATTTTTTTTAGGATCCCCCTTGAAGGGGGAAAAACCGATCCCCATCTCTCAGGTCACCAGCCGGAGAAGCCAGTGCGGACCGGCGCCATCCATAACTGATAATGACTTTCTCAAAGGAGAGCTATCAATGAGTATTCGTCCGTTACATGATCGTGTGATCGTCAAACGTAAAGAAGTTGAATCCAAATCCGCTGGCGGCATCGTTCTGACCGGTTCAGCAGCAGGCAAATCAACGCGTGGCGAAATCATCGCTGTCGGTAAGGGCCGCATTCTGGAAAACGGTACTGTGCAGCCGCTGGACGTAAAAGTGGGCGACATCGTGATTTTCAACGACGGCTACGGCGTGAAATCTGAGAAGATCGACAATGAAGAAGTGTTGATCATGTCCGAAAGCGACATCCTGGCAATTGTTGAAGCGTAATCCGCGACCGACACTGAACATACGAATTTAAGGGAAAGAAAAAATGGCAGCTAAAGACGTAAAATTCGGTAACGACGCTCGTGTGAAAATGCTGCGCGGCGTAAACGTACTGGCAGATGCAGTGAAAGTGACCCTGGGCCCGAAAGGCCGTAACGTGGTTCTGGATAAATCTTTCGGTGCACCGACCATCACTAAAGATGGCGTTTCTGTGGCACGTGAAATCGAACTGGAAGACAAGTTCGAAAACATGGGCGCGCAGATGGTGAAAGAAGTGGCCTCTAAAGCGAACGACGCTGCAGGCGACGGCACCACCACCGCGACCGTACTGGCACAGTCCATCATCACCGAAGGCCTGAAAGCCGTTGCTGCTGGCATGAACCCGATGGACCTGAAACGTGGTATCGACAAAGCTGTCACTGCTGCGGTTGAAGAGCTGAAAGCGCTGTCCGTTCCATGCTCTGACTCTAAAGCGATTGCTCAGGTTGGTACCATCTCCGCTAACTCCGACGAAACCGTAGGTAAACTGATCGCTGAAGCGATGGATAAAGTCGGTAAAGAAGGCGTGATCACCGTTGAAGACGGTACCGGTCTGCAGGACGAGCTGGACGTGGTTGAAGGTATGCAGTTCGACCGTGGCTACCTGTCCCCGTACTTCATCAACAAACCGGAAACCGGTGCTGTTGAGCTGGAAAGCCCGTTCATTCTGCTGGCTGACAAAAAAATCTCCAACATCCGCGAAATGCTGCCAGTGCTGGAAGCCGTTGCGAAAGCAGGCAAACCGCTGCTGATCATCGCTGAAGATGTTGAAGGCGAAGCGCTGGCGACCCTGGTGGTTAACACCATGCGCGGCATCGTTAAAGTAGCTGCGGTTAAAGCACCGGGCTTCGGCGACCGTCGTAAAGCTATGCTGCAGGACATCGCTACCCTGACCGGCGGTACCGTTATCTCTGAAGAGATCGGTATGGAGCTGGAAAAAGCAACCCTGGAAGACCTGGGTCAGGCTAAACGTGTTGTGATCAACAAAGACACCACCACCATCATCGATGGCGTGGGTGACGAAACGGCAATTCAGGGTCGTGTGACGCAGATTCGTCAGCAGATCGAAGAAGCGACCTCTGATTACGACCGTGAAAAACTGCAAGAGCGCGTAGCGAAACTGGCTGGCGGCGTTGCGGTAATCAAAGTCGGTGCTGCGACCGAAGTTGAAATGAAAGAGAAAAAAGCACGCGTTGAAGATGCTCTGCACGCGACCCGTGCTGCGGTTGAAGAAGGCGTGGTTGCAGGCGGCGGTGTTGCACTGATTCGCGTTGCAAGCAAACTGGGCGAACTGCGTGGTCAGAACGAAGACCAGAACGTGGGTATCAAAGTTGCGCTGCGCGCGATGGAATCTCCGCTGCGTCAGATCGTGCTGAACTGCGGCGAAGAGCCGTCTGTTGTGGCTAACACCGTGAAAGCGGGTGACGGCAACTACGGTTACAACGCTGCGACCGAAGAATACGGCAACATGATCGAGATGGGCATCCTGGACCCAACCAAAGTTACCCGTTCTGCTCTGCAGTACGCGGCATCTGTGGCTGGCCTGATGATCACCACCGAGTGCATGGTAACCGACCTGCCGAAAGGCGACGGCCCTGACTTAGGTGCTGCTGGTGGTATGGGCGGCATGGGTGGAATGGGCGGCATGATGTAATTTAATCTCCATACTTCAGGCCGCAGGTGCGTTGACTGCGTTCATTCACCCCAGTCACTTACTCATGTAAGCTCCTGGGATTCATGAACTTGTCGCCTTCCTGCAACCTGAATTATTCGATTAAATAAACATCTCGCTAAAAATGAGAAACCCCCGGGCAGAAATGGCCGGGGGTTTTTCTTTTGGTCATCTTTTTAGTATAAGATTCATACACGGACGTAAGACGTCCAGCTCATTGATTATGGGGAATAACATGCAGGTAAAATATTTAGCAGGGATCGTGGGTGCAGCCTTATTGCTGGCAGGTTGCAGTTCCGGCAATGAGCTCTCTTCAGGCGGGCAGAATGTACGCTTTGTTGAAGATAAGCCGGCCGCAGAATGCCAGTATCTGGGTACCGCTACCGGCAAGCAAAACAACTGGCTGTCCGGGCAGCATGGGGAAGAGGGCGGCTCAATGCGTGGCGCAGCGAACGATCTGCGTAATCAGGCAGCCCAGATGGGCGGTAACGTGATTTTTAGCGTAACCAGTCCGACGCAGGGCTTCCTGTCCAGCTTCGTGCCGACCGCCAGCGAAATGAACGGTCAGGTCTATAAATGCCCGAACTGATGCCATGAGAATGCACGGTGCCCCTGAATTGTCTCAGGGGCATGTTGAAATTACTTTTCTGCGGATTTTTGTTTAACCTGCTGCTGCAACAGTTGCAGGCTGCGCATACATTGTTCAAGCGTCAGACGGTGCCGTTTATCGGAACTCAGCGTTTTAACACTCACCTGGCACGGCTTCCCTTTTAGCTTGTTCAAACGGTGGCTGTAATCCAGCACCCGGCGGGTAATGGCTGCCATGTCGTCGCTGTTCGATACACTGCGGGTTTTGATCACCGTTCCGCCATACTGCACCTCGCCATTTTCATCGGTGTAGTGATACACCAGGGCGTGGTGATGAATAAATAACGCCTGTTTCCATTCATCCTGAAAATAAGTGTCATAGGCAATATTGCCATCAGATAAAAACTCGGCGTCGTATAAGGGAAGGAAATCCAGAATAGACGAGAGGCTGAGGGCCACGTCGCGCATGCCCGCATTATTTATTGCATGAATAATTGCCGTGACCAGTAATTCAATCTGCTGGGCATTAATGCCTAATTTAAATGTTTCGCCAGACTGCAAAGAAAAAACAAAAACGAGCTCGTTTTCACTGTTTTCGCGCAATTCTACTTTATTAACGCGCTGACCAATATCGGCGTTTTGTAGCTCGTCCACATCGATAGCTGGAATATGGCTTTGCATCTTTTTAGTTGTAGAATCAATGGCTTTACGTTGCTGTTCTTTGGCCTTTCCCGCAGATGCCGCCTGCAGCGTAAGCCGATGTTCGAGGCCGAGCAGAAGATCTTTCAGCGCAACCAGGGGGAAAAAGAGTAAAGACTGCTTACTTTTAGGATGTTTGATTTTTAAGGCTAAAGCCGCGAATTTATCATTGTGAAGAATAACGCCGGTATTGACACCCATAATAGTGAATATCATCTGGTTCTCCTTAACCATTCATATTTTATATTCATGCATAAATGCAGTGTGCCATCATAACAAAAAATAAAGCACAGTGATCCCTGGATGAATAATCAATTCATCCGGGGAAATAACAGGAGAGGTTATTACGATTGGCGCAATTGTAAATCCAGCGGCGTCTTACTCGGTTCGCCACCAATTTCACGGGCCAGCTTCGGCACCATATAACCGGACACCAGCGTGAGTAATTCGCGCATAATAGTGCGGGCCTCGTCGTCACTCACCATAAAGTGAGCCGCCCCCTGTACTTTATCCAGCACATGCAGGTAGTAAGGCATCACACCCGCATCAAACAAGGCATTGCTGAGGTCGGCCAGCGTCTGCGCACTGTTGTTAACATCACGCAGCAACACGCTTTGATTAAGCAGTCTCACACCCGCCTGACGTAATTTTGTCATCGCCGTGCGGAACTCCTCATCAATCTCTCTGGCATGATTGATATGGTTGACCAGCAGGATTTGCAGCGTAGAGCGGGCGAAACGTGCGGTCAGGGTATCCGTGATGCGTGCCGGGATAACAATGGGCAGACGGCTGTGGATGCGCAGACGCTTGATATGTGGAATCGCTTCAAGCTGTTCAAGCAGCCAGTCCAGTTCCTTGTCTTTCGCCATCAAGGGATCGCCGCCGGAGAAAATGATCTCATCCAGCTCCGGATGATCGGCAATATAGTCCAGTGCGACCTGCCAGTTACGTTTATTGCCCTGATTGTCGGCATACGGGAAATGACGCCGGAAGCAGTAACGGCAGTTCACCGCACAGCCGCCTTTTACCAGCAGCAGAGCGCGGTTGCGGTATTTGTGCAACAGACCCGGCACGGCATTATGCTGCTCTTCCAGCGGATCCGTGCTAAAACCTGGGGCAGCGAGAAATTCTTCGCGTGAGGTTAAAACCTGACGTAAAAGCGGATCGTTGGGATCGCCTTTTTGCATGCGCGCAACAAACGCGCGGGGTACGCGCAGCGCAAACAGGCGCTTTGCCTCCCGTCCGGCAAGGAGATTATCGTCAGCGTCTATATTTAAAACGCGCAGTAGTTCATCGGGATCGGTTATTACATCGGCAAGTTGCACTAACCAATCTTCTCTGGATGGGGTATTTAGGGTTACAATATGCGCCATTTTGTGGCTTAGCTACCAGTTAACAATTTTAGAGGGCCTTTATGGCGACTTACTATAGCAACGATTTTCGTGCCGGTCTTAAAATCATGATGGACGGCGAACCGTACGCGGTTGAAGCCAGTGAATTTGTGAAACCGGGTAAAGGTCAGGCGTTCGCACGTGTTAAACTGCGCCGCCTGCTGACCGGTACTCGCGTTGAGAAAACCTTCAAATCTACTGACTCCGCTGAAGGCGCTGACGTTGTCGATATGAACCTGACTTACCTGTACAACGACGGTGAGTTCTACCACTTCATGAACAACGAGACCTTCGAGCAGCTGGCTGCTGACGAGAAAGCGGTTGGCGACAACGCGAAATGGCTGCTGGATCAGGCTGAATGTATCGTTACCCTGTGGAACGGTCGTCCGATCGCGGTTCTGCCGCCGAACTTCGTTGAGTTGGAAATCATTGAAACCGACCCAGGCCTGAAAGGCGACACCGCAGGTACCGGCGGTAAACCAGCAACGCTGAGCACTGGCGCAGTGGTTAAAGTTCCGCTGTTCGTACAGATTGGCGAAGTGATCAAAGTGGATACCCGCTCAGGCGAATACGTATCCCGCGTTAAGTAATCCACGTTATCTTTTAAGCGGCCTTATCGCAGCTTGAAGATTTTGTGTTGAGTGATGGCGCAGCAGCCCTGTTGCGCCATTATTTTTCAGGGCAGAAATGATGAAACGTCTTCTCAGTCTTGTCGCGCTTATTCTTGTCGCCACTACCTTGCTCGCCGGGTGCAATACCGCACGTGGTTTTGGTGAAGACATTAAACACCTCGGCAGTTCTATTTCCCACGCTGCCAGCTAATACTTTCACATCGTCCTAAAAATCATCTCTCTTCCGGCATGTTGCGCAATCTTGTCTATGCTTAAGTGGCTATACACAAACAATATTGGCTATAAAAGGAAGATATTATGGTTAAGAAGACAATTGCTGCGATCTTTTCTGTTCTGGTACTTTCTACTGTGCTGACTGGCTGTAACACCACCCGTGGTGTGGGTCAGGATATCTCCGATGGCGGCAGCGCTATCTCGGGCGCAGCAACGAAAGCGCAGCAGTAATCCCTGTCGGTACGGCGTATGCCGTACCGTTAATTCAGGCTTTCTGGCAAAGAATGCGCGATTGCGGTCACTTCTGGCAGTGACAGAAACGGTGTAAAACGAGTCCCCATCCCCAGCTTCATTCTGATATTTCGCTTATAGGTATAAACCGTTTTTCCGTTGATGCTGAGCTTACTGGCGATTGACTGGTTACTTCTGCCTTCCATCCATAGCGATAACACTTTCTCTTCCTGACGTGTCAAAAGCGGCGTGGCAAGTTGTGGCACATGACGAATAGGGCGTGCCAACACCGCAGCATCAATCGCGTAGGCCAATGTCTCCAGCGGAACCGTCTTCAACAGGCTCGCATGAACGGCATATTGTGCACAATACTCCGTAAGCGCTTCATCCTTCCCTGAATCCAGAAGAATCAGGCGGTTCTCTTCGCTGCATGCGGAGAACAAAGAGGAGAGCTGGTGGATATGGTGCAAATCGTTTTTGAAGCCAAACAGATCGGCAATGATCAGATCGGGTTGCCATTGTGCAATATGCTCTTTAGCGAGCATTAAGTTATTCAATGCCGTCACCAGGAATGAGGCGGGGAAAAGATCGGTTTGATTGAGCCAGGTTTCCAGCCCCGTTCGGGTGAAATAACAACGGTCAATCAAGAGGATTTTGAACATTTTTTTCTTCGCAGTAGAGTAGTGGCGCACGGCTTCCTTTTCCCGGATAGCACCTCATCATAGGGGGTAGAGATGGCGAATAAATGCCTGAACTACGCTGCTAACAGTGGCTATTTCTTGCTTTAAGTCACTTAAATCGATGCAATTGCAAAAATATTGCATTGTGACTGTTGCTGAGCCAGAATTTACTTTCTCTCACCAGCCTGTCGGGACGACCCGATAGCGCCATTCACAACGGGGACGGCCCCACACTGGAGCCAAACATGTCCTGGTTAATTCTTCTTATTGCAGGTCTTCTGGAAGTGGTTTGGGCTATCGGCCTGAAGTACACGCAGGGATTCACGCGTTTAACGCCCAGCATTATTACCGTAACGGCAATGATTGCCAGCGTCGTCCTGCTGTCATGGGCGATGAAAAGCCTGCCGGTCGGTACGGCTTATGCGATCTGGACCGGCATTGGCGCGGTGGGGGCAGCGATTACGGGGATGGTGCTGCTCGGCGAGTCAGCCAGCCCCGCCCGATTGCTCAGTCTGGGGCTGATTGTTGCAGGTATTATTGGGCTTAAACTCAGCACCCATTAATAGGTCTGATTAATCCACATCAGTTTTTCTACCGCAAAGCCTTCGCGGGCGGCGATATCAACCATCTGTTTTTTCACTGTATCCGGTAATGTCGGCGTGCGGGACAAAATCCACAGATAGTCGCGATTCGGCCCGCACACCAGCGCATGCTGGTAATCTTTATCGAGCGCAATGATGTTATAGCCGCCGTAGAATGGCCCGAAGAACGACACTTTCAGTGCAGCACGGCGGGTATCGCCGGTGAAATAGGCTTTACCCACCGACTGTTGCCACTTACCCCTTTCCCGATTGTATCCCCGGTTGATGACCTGAATGCCCCCATCGTCCATGGTGCTGTAGGTGGCAGTGACCTTTTCGAGACCGCGTTCAAAGCTGTGGTCGAGACGCGCGATTTCATACCAGCGGCCGAGATAACGCTGGGCATCAAAATTTTCAACAACGGTTACACCAGAGGGTGGGGTGGGAGTGCTACAGGCCACAAGCAAAAACGCAGCGGCAGCAGTGGCAATGACAGGCAGCAAGCGCATGATATTTTCCTTTCAGGTTTTTTAGCTAAGTGTAGAACCTGGCGGAAAAATTGCTCCCCTGCCGATGCAGGAGAGCAAGCAATATCAAATAAAAATCACGCCTACCAGGGTTACCACACTCAGGATGGCAGCGAGACCGTAAAACACCCACTTGCCGTTTGGCACATGGACTTTGATATCGTGCATGGCGTGGTGCAAGCGGTGAAGACCGCACCAGAGCGGCAGGACGATCATCAGGAACAGGAAGGCGCGGCCCATCAAGCTCTGGGCGAAGGCCAGTACGCGTTCATAGCCGAGCGCCTCGCCTGGGTAGAGTCCTAGCGGCAGCAGTATACCGACCAGCAGCACTATCACCGGGGCAACGATAGCCCCCCACATGCCGCCTGCGCCAAACAATCCCCAGAAGACGGGTTCGTCAGAACGTTTTGGATTTGGATTAATCATCGTGGTCTCCTTACCAGAACAGGGCGATGAAGAGGATGACCAGGGTCACCAGCACGGTTACCGCCCACAGCCCTTTAATAATCGGCCCGGGTTTCAGCTTCTCATCTTTAATGATGACGTTCGCCGCCTTCGGCGCCAGCTCAAACCAGGTTTTGGTATGCAGGAGTGCAGCGGCCAGGGTTATCAGATTTAAGATCACCACAATCGGGTTTTGCAGAAAACTGACAAAGCTCATCCAGGACTCTGGACCATGCTTAAGAGAAAAAAGACCGAAGATCAGCACAATACTGAACCATACGGTGGGCAGAGCGGTACCTTCACGCAGCATGTAGAAGCGATAAAACGGCAGCGATTTCCACCAGCTCGACGGCATGGGCCGGACATAAGGTTTGCGTTGGGTCATTTTGCGTTCCTTAGCGTGGTTTCAGGGTGGCGATAAGAAAGTCTTTCGAGCTTTCTACTTTGCCCTGTTGGATGGCGGCAGCCGGATCGACATGTTTCGGGCACACTTCCGAACAGTAACCGACGAAGGTGCAGCTCCAGACCCCGTTCGGGCTGTTCAGTTGCGCCATTCGCTGCTGCTGGCCTTTGTCCCGGCTGTCGAGGTTGTAACGGTGCGCCAGGGTAATCGCCGCCGGGCCTATAAACTCTGGGTTCAGCCCAAACTGCGGGCAGGCTGCATAGCACAGGCCGCAGTTGATACAGCCGGAGAACTGATGGTATTTCGCCATCTGTGCCGGGGTTTGCTTGTTAGGCCCCTGATCCGGCGTACGGGGATTACCAATAATGTACGGTTTGATGGCTTCCAGGCTTTCGATAAAGTGGGTCATGTCGACCACCAGATCGCGCTCAATGGGGAAGTTTGCCAGCGCTTCGATTTTCATCCCTTTACTGTATTCACGTAAAAAGGTTTTACAGGCAAGCTTCGGCACTTTATTGACCATCATGCCGCAGGAACCGCAAATCGCCATACGGCATGACCAGCGGTAGCTAAGGTCGGGCGCCAGGTTATCTTTAATGTACCCGAGCGCATCCAGCAGCGAGGTTTGCTCATCATAAGGCACATCGTAAAAGGCACTGTGAGGGGCAACGTCTGCTTCCGGGTTGTAGCGGACCACCTCAACTTTTAAGGTCTTCATCTCAGCCATGGGTCGCTTCCTTCTTCTCAGCGGCTTCCGCTTCAGCACCATAAACGCGTTTTGCAGGCGGTAACGTGGTGATTTTCACGTCGCTGTAGTCAAGACGCGTGGTGCAGTCTGCATCACGGTATGCCAGCGTATGTTTCAGGAAATTCACGTCATCGCGCTCGGTGCAGCCTTCATCCAGCCGCTGGTGCGCGCCGCGTGACTCTTTGCGGGCCAGTGCGGAATGCGCCATACATTCCGCCACGTTCAGGCCGTGTCCCAATTCGATGGTGTAAAGAATGTCGGTATTAAAGACGCTGGAGGTGTCGGTAATACGCACCCGTTTAAAACGCTCTTGCAGTTCCGCCAGTTTATCGACGGTTTTTTGCATCAGCTCTGGCGTACGGTAAATGCCGCAGCCTTCCTCCATCGACTCGCCCATCTCATCACGGATTTTTGCCCAGTTTTCCGTGCCTTCCTGGTTAACCAAATTTTTGAGGCGCTGTTCAACGTCTTTAGCCTGCGCATTCAGTGCGGCATCATTCGCGGTATTCACAGAGTTTGCCCGCGCCATGGCCTGCTCACCGGCCAGTCGACCAAATACCACCAGTTCTGCCAGCGAATTGGAACCGAGGCGGTTTGCGCCGTGCAGTCCTACCGAGGAACATTCGCCTACGGCAAACAGCCCCTGAATCTGGGTTTCGCATTGTTGATTGGTTTCGATACCGCCCATGGTGTAATGCGCGGTTGGGCGAACCGGAATCGGCTCTTTCACCGGGTCGACACCCACATAGGCTTTCGCCAGTTCACAGATGAACGGTAAGCGCTCCAGCAGTTTTTTCTCGCCCAGGTGGCGCAGGTCGAGGTGCACCACGTCGCCGCGTGGGGTGGGGATGGTGTTGCCTTTCCGCCATTCGTGCCAGAAGGCCTGGGAGACTTTGTCGCGCGGGCCAAGCTCCATGTATTTGTTTTTCGGCTCGCCCAGCGGAGTTTCCGGCCCCATGCCGTAATCCTGCAGATAACGGTAGCCATTTTTATTTACCAAAATGCCGCCTTCACCACGGCAACCCTCTGTCATGAGAATGCCGGAACCCGGCAACCCGGTTGGGTGGTATTGTACAAACTCCATATCCCGCAGCGGGACGCCATGCGCGAGCGCCATCCCCATGCCATCGCCAGTGACGATGCCGCCGTTAGTATTGAAGCGGTAGACGCGGCCTGCGCCGCCAGTAGCCATGATCACGGCGTTGGCGCGAATCTGCACCAGCGTGCCCTCCATCATGTTCATGGCGACCAGGCCTCGCGCCTGGCCATCGTCGACGAGAATGTCGAGCACGAAATGCTCGTCAAAACGCTGAATTTGTGGGAACTGAAGTGAAGCCTGGAAGAGGGTGTGCAGCATATGGAAGCCGGTTTTGTCGGCGGCAAACCAGGTACGCTCAATTTTCATCCCGCCAAAGCGGCGAACGTTCACTGAGCCATCGGGTCGACGGCTCCACGGACAGCCCCACTGCTCCAGTTGGGTCATCTCTGTCGGGCATTGATGCACGAAATAATCGACAACATCCTGTTCGCACAGCCAGTCACCGCCAGCGACCGTGTCATGGAAATGATAGTCAAAGCTGTCATGATCCTGCGCGACAGCGGCGGATCCCCCCTCTGCGGCCACGGTATGGCTTCGCATTGGGTAAACTTTGGAAATGAGGGCGATTTTGGCATCAGGATTCGCTTGGGCGGCAGCGATAGCGGCGCGAAGTCCCGCTCCGCCTGCGCCTATCACAGCAAGATCGGCTTGAAAGGTATGCACGACATTCCTCCAGGTTTTATTATTTCGCACAACGGCATGCGCCGAAGACGAACGTGTTTACTACTCCTTTTTGTCGGGGGGAGTATAACCTTAGGAGAAAAAGGGAAATTTGATGTGTTCGATTGTTTTGCCGTTCTTCACCCCCCATTAATCACTCAGGTTGATAAATGTCAGTCTGGAAGCGTGATCTGGCGTCCATTTATCATGTTCAGTAAATGTATTGCGCAAAATTTGTCTCTCCTGGCCGATGCGGGTAGACTTCGTGCCCTTATCAGAATTCGGAGAAAGTACCATGAGCGAGACGGCAACCTGGCAGCCGAGCGCATC
>DFPL01000340.1 GCA_002377245.1 Enterobacteriaceae bacterium UBA3516 | reverse complement strand
ATGTGCAGGGGCTGGTTAATTTCTTCGCCGGCGATGAAGACACCCAGGAGCTGGCCTTCTCGGCTGTGAAAAAACTGTTCGACCTGCCCTACGACCTGACCTACGCCGACTTCAAACGATCTGGTTTCCCGATTCGTTTCGTCAAAGAACAAAACGATCGGGTGCGGCAACTTTCTCAGCCGGGCACCTTTATCTTCAGCGGTATTCAGATGTGGAATTTACCGCCCGATGAACTGCTTGACGCCGTGCACGCAGCCAAAGCGAGTGCCTGCGACGACCTGCTTTATTACTGCTATGGATGGGCCGACCAGGCGCTGTTTGACGCTATCGGCGAGGAAGAAAAAAACAAAGGAGCTGAACAATGACTAACGCGCAGAAGTGGAAGGTCTTTTTCCTGCTGTTTATGACCATGTTTTTACTGGGCGGCATTCAAAACACCAAAGGGCTGATTCTAGAACAGGTACAACACAGCATCGACCTCAATTTGGGCCAGGTGGGTACGCTTATCACGCTGTTCCAGATTGGCTTCCTGATCTCCAGTTTACTGACCGGCTACCTGACCGATAAAAAAGGCCTCAAAGTGATGATGCTGATTGGCTCATTGCTGATGATAGTCGGCCTGATGGGGACCAGCCTGGCCTACACGGTCGCGCTGTTCTTCGGTTTCTATCTGGTTATCGGCCTGGGAATTGGCTCAATGATGGTGTCGATCGTGACCGTCATTCCGACGTTCTATAAAGAAAAAGCCGGGATGATGTTCAACATCTCGAATGCGATGTTCGGCGTCGGGATGATTGTGACCCCGCTGATTTTGCACCAATTGTTCGCCAACAGCGTCTCATGGCGCAGCTTCTATGTCGGCATCGCCGTGATTGTGGCGGTACTGGTACTGGTGTTGAGCACCCTGAAATTAGAAAACAGGGCCCAGTCTTCCATGCAGGTCGGTGACTTTGTGCAGCTGCTGGGGCAGAAAGATGTGATGATTGTTATCGCGTTTTTGCTGTTCTACGTGGCCGCCGAAGCCGCATTCCTGAATTTCTTCCCAATTTTCTATGCCGCGCTGGATATCGACGGGCTGGATGCCGCCGGCAAAGCCGCCAAAGCCGCTTATGTGATCTCTTCCTTTGCGGGCCTGTTTACCATTGGACGCGTGATCGGCGGATTTATCACTCTGAAGCTGGGCGAGCGCAGGACATTAATCTGGTTCTCAGTGCTGTCGCTGGCCTCCATCATCGTCAGCCGGATGCTGGCCGTCGAGTTCGTCTATCTGTTTATGCTGTTCGGATTTGCCATGTCGGTGCTGTTCCCAACGGCGGCGGCCATTGCTACCCGTTTAACCACCAAAAGCGGTTCGGTGATGGGGCTGATTTATGTCGCCTCAGGCTTCGGCGGCGCGCTGGCAGGTTCAGTGATTGGTCAGATATCTGACAGCTACGGTATCGCCACCGGCTTTAACTTCATCATCGCCTTCGTGGTCGTCTTCCTTATCCTTGCAATGATAATAAGAGAAAAAGCGTAGTAACCGCAGTGCCTGTTTGGCGGCAGTCTGGACTCCACCCTCCTGAACGACTGCCGCCTTTTTTATTCCGCAAAAGTTTGCCCGTCTTCTCCATTAGCCTCGAAAAGGCTCCCCGCCATGACAGCGGGGGAGCGGCTTATTTTGAGACGTCCGTGCCAAAATAGGTGTTGGAGATTTTCTGGTAAGTCCCGTCAGATTTAATGCTCTCCAGCGCCTTGTTGATCGACTGCTGCAACGCTGCGTTGTCTTTACGAATCAGCACCCCAACCTGTTCTGCATCGCTTTGCGACGCCACAATTTTCACTGGCGCATCCGGCTTGTGCTTTTTGAAGTCGAGGAACGACAGGTTGTCGTTGATGGTGGCATCGGCACGGCCTTGCGCAACCAGTGAAACGGATTGATCGAAGCCATCGGTTCCCACTACTTCGGCACCGTATTTACGCGCCAGTTGCGCATAGTTACTGGTCAGGGTATGGGCAGATTTCTTCCCTTTCAGATCGTCAAACGTTTTGATCGCCGAATTATTACTGTTGACGATCAGCACCGCTTTGGAGGAGATATACGGCTCGGAGAAATCGAATTTTGCCTTTCGTTCAGGGGTGATTGAGACCTGGTTAATTACCGCGTCATAACGTTTGGCATCCAGCCCGGCCACCAGGCCATCCCATTTACTTTCAACAAACTCTGCCTTCACGCCGATACGTTTGGCAATTTCCTGGCCGATCTCCACGTCAAACCCCACCAGTTTGCCGGAGGCATCATGGTAGGTGAACGGCGGATAGGTGCCTTCGGTACCGATTTTAAACACCCCGGCAGACTTGATGCTGGCCAGATCGTCAGCGGCAAAGGCCGCATGAGAGGCACTCAGTTGAATGGCGGTCGCCAGTAGTGCAGTCGCGAATACTTTCATCATTAACTCCTAAATAGTGAATGCCGTGTTGTTGTTTTAAATTTCCCAGGAATCGGGAAGCGTGTCGGTCAGGGTGGAAATAAACAGCTGCGTTCGCGTTTTTTTCGCCTGGGTGAAAATGGCCTTTGAGGTGCCACTCTCCACAATGTGCCCGGACTCCAGAAAGACCACCTGATTGGCAATATTCGCCGCCAGGCGTAAGTCATGGGTCGCCATCAACATGGTGGTACCTTCCTGCGCAAGCTGGCGCAGGACAGCAACCACTTCCAGCGACAGCTCAGGGTCGAGTGCCGAGGTGGGCTCGTCGCAAAGGAGGACTTTGGGCGAAGGGGCCAGCGCACGGGCAATGGCCACACGCTGTTGCTGACCACCGGAAAGCATGGCAGGCCACGCATCGCGCTTATGCAACATGCCGACTTTGGTCAGCAACTCTTCAGCGCGAGCGGTCGCTCTGGCGACTGGCCATTTTTGCACCACCACCAGCCCACGCATGATGTTTTCCAGCACCGTTAAGTGCGGGAATAACTGGAAATTCTGAAAGACCATCCCGGTCTGCTGGCAAATACGCCGAATATCTTTTTTCTTTGTTTTAACGTGGCCGTTAAATGAAATTTCTTCATTACCGATTTGTACCGTTCCGGCCTGCGGTATTTCCAGCAAATTCACACAGCGTAATAGTGTGCTCTTGCCACTACCGGAAGGGCCAATTAATGCCGTGACGCTCCCTTCCGGTAGGGAAAGAGAAATATCGTGTAAGACTTTTTGCGAGCCAAAGCTTTTCTCAAGTCCGGAGAGCGTTATCATTATAATTTTCCTTCATTACGGTATTTCTTTCTAAGCGAACTTCCAGGCGCGACTGTAAATACGATAAAACAGAGCTGATCAGTAAATAAAGAATGGCGGCTTCGGTATACAAAATTAATGGCTGGTAGGTTACCGCTGCAATACGCTGGGCGGCGAGGAACATCTCCGGCACGGTAATGACCGAGGCCAGCGAGGTGTCTTTCACCAGAGAAATAAAGGTATTGGAAAGCGGTGGCACCGCGACGCGTGCAGCCTGCGGCAGGATGATATGGCGCAGCGACTGGCTCCAGCTCATACTGATAGAGTGCGCCGCTTCCCACTGCCCTTTCGGCACGGACAGCAGCGTGGCGCGGATCACTTCTGAGGTGTATGCGCCGATATTCAGCGTAAAACCAATCACTGCGGACGGGAACGCATCCAGGGTGATACCGGCATTAGGCAGCGCATAGAAAATAAGGAACAGTTGCACCAATAAAGGTGTGCCGCGAATAATCCAGACATAAAAGCGCACCAGGCTTTTTAGCGGCGCAGGCCCATATAACCGAATTAATGCAACAATAAACCCAAGAATTAACCCGAGAACAAAAGTAATAAGCGTTAAGGGAATAGTAAACGTCAGTCCGGCGTACAGCATCGGCCAAAATGAATCGAGCGCTAAAGACAACCAATCAGGCACACGTCACCTTCCCTGAAATTATTACTTTCAGTTGTAATAAGTTAAACGACATAAACTATATTAATGAGATGGAGTCTACCACGAGGTAATTCGGGACGTATCTAGATATACCAGGAATGCTTATGCGTATAAGGCATAAGGGGTTGTTTGGGATTTTATAAAAGCCATTTCCTTGATTTGATGTGTTCCAAACCCGGCTTAAATTATTCGCCAACCTGACACGAGTTGCCCCGTATTTCACACAGCCAACACGGGGCAGTTTCTTCATCAAATCTGTGCCAGGCCGCCGTCGACGAACAGTTCGATGCCGTTGATATAACTTGCGTCATCGGAGGCAAGGAACAGCACCGCGCTGGCGACTTCAGACGGTTGACCAATGCGCCCTGACGGGACCTGCTCGGAAAGCCAGGATTTGGTGCCTTCCGCCTGTTCGCCGCCGCCGAAGAGTTCATTCAGACCGGCGGTGTCGGTCAGGCCCGGGCTGACGGCGTTAACGCGAATACGGCGCGGTTTGAGATCCAGAATCCAGCTACGCGCGAAGTTACGCACTGCTGCTTTGGTCGCCGAGTAAACGCTAAATCCTGGGGTGCCTTTGACACTGGTGGTGGAGGCGGTCATCACGATGGAAGCGCCGTCTTTCAGCAGCGGCAGGGCTTTTTGTACCGTAAAGAGCACGCCTTTCACGTTGGTGTTAAAGGTCTGTTCGTAGTGCTGCTCGGTAATTTCGCCCAGTGCGGCAAAGTCACCGCCGCCGGCGTTTGCCACCAGCACATCGATCTGCCCGTGCTGCTGTTGAATCACGTCGTACAGGTGGTCGATATCGCCCAGTTTACCCATATCGCCCCGCACGCCGACCACGCTGCCGCCAATCTCCTGCACCGCTTAGTACAGCGCTTCCTGACGACGGCCGGTAATGAAAACTTGCGCGCCTTCATTCACGAACGCTTTTGCTGTTGCCAGGCCAATACCGCTGGTGCCACCTGTTACCACGACCACTTTATTGCTGTATCTGTTCATTTTACGCTCCGGTTTGTTCCGTTGGGTGAGTGATAATGAAGATACCAGTGGAACGATGGTGCAAAAAGAGAGCAAATATGCTACCTATCGTTCTACCAATGGAACGATGGAAAGACGATGCGTACCGACCTGAATGACTACCGCTATTTTGCCGAAGTGGTGCGCCACGGCGGGTTTGCCGCCGCAGGCAGGGCCTTGCATGAGCCCAAATCGAAGCTCAGCCGCCGGGTGGCGGAGCTGGAGTCACGTCTGGGCGTGCGGCTGATTGAGCGCACCAGCCGCCGCTTTCGCGTTACCGAGGTGGGCGAGGCTTTTTACCAGCGCTGTCGGGCGATGTTGCTGGAAGCGGAGCAGGCGGAAGCACTGATCGTCAACGCTCACGCTGAGCCACATGGTCTGGTGCGTTTCAGTTGCCCGACCGGTATGGTGGAAGTGGTGGCCGACACCTTAATGGCCTATATGCGCCGCTACCCGAAGGTGCGGCTACAGATTGTGGCCGTTGACCGGGCCGTTGATTTGATTAACGAGCGCATTGATGTTGCCCTGCGCGTGCGTACGCAGCTGAACAGCGATGCGGAACTGATTATGCGCACCCTGGGCATCTCGCATCGGATTCTGGTTGCCAGCCCGGAACTGGCGCGCCGTGCCGGGAACGATATTGCTGCTCTGAATAATTTGCCCACCCTCAGTACCAATGATGACGATCTTGAAGTCGAGTGGCCGCTGGAAAACAGCGACAAGCAAAGTCTGGTACTGCGCCATACGTCAGTAATGAGCTGTAGTGATTTTTCTGCCGTCCGCTGTGCGGCGAAAGAGGGTCTGGGCGTCGCCTTTTTACCGGAGCACTATTGTCAACGCGCCCTGGAGTGTGGAGAACTGGTGCAGATTTTCCCGGCGTGGCGCAGCGTGCCGGGGATTGTTCACCTGGTGTTCACCACCCGTAAGGGCCTGCCGCCTGCGGTGAGGGCGCTGATTGACAGCCTGGCGGCGTCGTTTGCGGCACTGACGCGGTTGTGATTTTGGAGATATTTCTCCTCACCCTGGTACGTTCACGGGTTCTGGCGTNNGCGAGGGGACCGATCGTGCTGGCATTTTTTTGTGGGGATTCCTTTCCCCAAAGGGGAAAGGGAGAAAATCAGTACCCGCGCGTTAGTTCTTAAGGCGCATCGCCTCAACAAACAGCGAAAAGGCGGTGGTGTGCTGCCGTCGGCTGGGGTAATAGAGATAATAACCGGGGAATGGCTCGCACCAGGCGTCCAGCACCCGGACCACCTCACCGCGTTCGATCTCCCCGGCCACCGCATCTTCCGGCAGGTAAACCAACCCCACACCGGACACCGCCGCTTCAATCCGATGGCGCAGCGCATTAATGGTGAGCTGCCCTTCTACTCGTACTTTCAACTCCTTGCCGTCTTTCGAGAACTCCCAGGGCAACAGGCCGCCGAGGGTCGCCATCCGCATGTTGATACAGCGATGATGTTGTAGATCTGCCGGGGTTTTGGGTGGCGGATTACGACGAAAGTAGTCCGGTGACCCGACAATCGCCATACGCATTGGCGGACTGACGGGAATCGCAATCATGTCTTTTGCGACGGACTCACCAAGGCGAATACCGGCATCAAAGCGCTGGGTGACGATGTCCATCAGCGCGTTATCGACGGTCACTTCGACGTTGATATCGGGCCAGCGAACGAGAAAATCCTTCAGCACCGGCCAGAGCACCGAATCCACCGCATGTTCCCCCGCCGTAATACGAATGTTCCCGGCGGGGACATCGCGCATCCCTTTGAGTATGTTGAGCTCGGTTTCGATGTCGCGAAAGTGTGGCCCGATGCGCCCCAGCAGCGTCTCCCCCGATTCGGTGGGCGATACGCTACGAGTGGTACGCGTTAACAAGCGGATGCCCATACGTTCTTCCAGCCCACGCATCGAATGGCTTAACGCCGACTGCGATACGCCCAGTTTGGCAGCAGCACGGGTAAAGCTGCGCTCTTCGGCAACAACCAGAAAGGCGATAAGATCATTAAAATTTTCTTTTAGCACGGGCAATTCCGGGGCGTACGGGAAAGTAAAAAAGTATACAGGAAGTATTAATGAATTTGCCTCATAGGTCCTTTCTGATTTACCCACTAACCCATTCTCGCCACGCTGCGTAAGCTTATCAGGACCCTTGGTTTGCGTTCTGGAGAAAAAATGAAGATTACCCGCAGTGCATCCGTGCCCTCAGCCGCTGGCCCAAAAGAGTACTTCACTGGCCGTGTGCGTATTGATTCCCCCTTCAGTGCCGATGCGCCTGCTCGCGTTGGCGGTGCGACCGTCACCTTCGAAGCAGGTGCGCGCACGGCGTGGCACACGCACCCGCTTGGACAGACGCTGATCATCACCCACGGTAAAGGCTGGATTCAGTGTGAAGGCGAGGAGATTCAGGAGATGAACCAGGGCGATATTGTCTGGATACCGGAAGAGGTGAAGCACTGGCATGGGGCCACCCCGGATAATGCCATGACCCATATCGCCATTGCCGAGTCGCAAAACGGCAGCCCGGTCACCTGGCTTGAGCAGGTCTCTGACGAACAGTACCGTCGGTAAGCGGCAGACGGCACCTGACGCGGGGTCAGGTGCCTCGTCCAGTTTATTTACCTGCGTGGTTCAGTGCCGCAATTTCATCGGCGGAGAGCGTCAGGGAAAGCGCGGTGACGAAGCTGTCCACCTGCGGGATTTTGGTCGCACTGGCAATCGGTGCGGTCACGCCCGGCTGGGCAATCAGCCATGCCAGCGCCACTTCTGCCGGTTTCACATCGTGTGCTGCCGCCACCTCGTCCAGCGCATCCAGAATGCGGAAGCCACGATCATTGAGGTATTTACCAACACCCTGACCGCGTTGGCTCTGGCTCAGATCTTTTTCGCTACGGTATTTACCGGAGAGGAACCCGGACGCCAGGCTGTAGTAGGTCACCACGCCAATGTTTTCCCGCACCGTTAACTCCTGAAGTGCGCCTTCGAAACTTTCGCGGTCATACAGATTGTATTCCGGCTGCAACACCTGGTAGCGCGGTAATCCTTTTTCATCCGCCACCGTCAGAGAAGCCTGTAGCTGCCCGGCATTCAGGTTCGATCCGCCTACGGCACGAATTTTTCCGGCCTTCAGCAGTTTTTCATAAGCACCCAGGGTCTCTTCGTAGGGGGTCTCGCTGTCTGGCCAGTGGGAGAAATAGAGATCGATATGGTCAGTTTGCAAACGACGCAGCGAGTCTTCCACCGCGTCGGTAATCCAGCGGGCAGATAGCCCTTTTTTACCCGGTTCGCCGAGATCGGAACCCACTTTGGTAAACAGAGTGACTTTGTCGCGTGCGCCCGGATGGGCCGCCAGCCATTTACCGATAATGGTCTCTGATTCACCGCCTTTATTGCCCGGTGCCCAGGCGGAGTAGACATCGGCGGTGTCGATTGCCGTTAGACCTCTTTCCAGCAACGAATCCAGCAAACTGAAACTCTGCTTTTCATCCACGGTCCAGCCAAATACGTTACCGCCAAAAACCAGCGCGGGGATCTGTAAACCGGTGGTGCCTAGTGTTCGTAAGGTCATGCGCAACGCCCTCTCAGATGGTGGACGGAAGCGGGCATTCCCTGCCTGTCCGGTCCACAATACTCAACCGGATCATCACTGAACCGGAATCGTGATCTTTTGTTCGCGTTATACAATAGTCGCCTGGTATCAGGGCCAGGGTTAGCAAAATGTGGCTTTTTAACCGTCAAATTTCGGCTATCGATAGCAAAATGAAGGCAAAAGCAGCGCCGGTTTTAGCGCGGCGAGCGGAATACGGACAGCGTGCTGAGCTGCGCGGTAATCGCACGCAGAGGCTCGCGCAGCGCGCCGTGTAACTGGCGAATCGCCGGAGAAAACTGCTTACGATGTGGGCAAAT
The DNA here is from genome assembly GCA_002377245.1 of Enterobacteriaceae bacterium UBA3516. Classification (GTDB taxonomy): domain Bacteria; phylum Pseudomonadota; class Gammaproteobacteria; order Enterobacterales; family Enterobacteriaceae; genus CBFFRJ01. Next base: position 3,627 of record DFPL01000340.1, on the reverse strand, counting down.
CAGGTTCAGTGGTGCCGCTTCACCCGGCTGCTGGGGTATCAGTACCTCCAGACGCCCCGCCTGCACATCCTCACTGATATCAATCCAGGATTTATAAACAATTCCCATGCCGTCAATGGCCCAGCGACGGGCGACATCGGCGTCATCACACAGCATCCGACTTTTGACGATCAGCTGACGACGCATACCGTCCTGCACAAAGCTCCATTTGTCATAAACATGGCTGTTCATGGTGAACAGCAGGCAGTGGTGGTTAACAATATCGTCGAGGGTCTGCGGCCTGCCGTGTCTGGCCAGATACGCGGGTGAGGCGGCAAGCACTCGCCGGTTATCTTCCGCCAGCGGCAGGGCCACGTAGCTGCTGTTATCCAGCACACCGTAGCGGATAGCGATGTCCACCGGATCGCGAAAGACATCACTGATCTGATCCGAGAGCGATAAGCGCAGCGAAATTTTTGGGTGCTGTTCGCAAAAACGGGTGATGAGCGGTAACAGCACGTTACGCCCGATATCCGAGGGCACCGCCATGCGCAATTCCCCCTGGATGTCATCTTCGCTGCTGTGCAGGCTCTCTGCACCCGCCTGTACCACCGCGAGCATCTCCTGAGCAAACGGCAGGTACTTCTCGCCTTCTGATGTCAGGCGCAAGCTGCGGGTAGAGCGCACGAACAGGCGTTTATCGAGATCCCGCTCAAGCCGATGCACGGCGGCACTGACCTGCCCTGGCAGCAAACCAGCCTCTCTTGCCGCATTGGAAAAACTGCCCAGCGCCGCGGAACGGACAAACAGAGTGACATCTTCAAGGCGAATCATGGCGGCTCCCGGGCCGAAATATACGTAGCCCTCTTTGTGCCAGAAAATGTGCGCAGCGGACAGTAGAAGCACGGTTATTTTCACTGCAAATGTGAAAGTGCTGCTCGATTAGGGCAATTTATCTCGTTGTCATTTGCGTTTATTCTCGACCCACCAGACGGGGCGGCACGCCCCTTATTTCCATTTTGCGCCAGGAGAAAGATGATGACTTTAGATGATGCGGTAGTCGCCCGTCACACGGTGAAGGCGTTTGAACCCGGTAAGTCGCTGCCTCAGGATTTGATTGATACGCTGCTGAACGTGCTGCACAACAGCCCTTCTTCGGTGAACTCCCAGCCGTGGCATTTTGTGGTGGCCTCCACCCCGGAAGGCCGCGCAGCGATGGCGAAATCCACCACCGGCGCCTTCATTTACAACGAACCGAAAGTGCTGAATGCGTCCCATGTGATTGCGCTGTGTATGCGCACCGACATTACCGAACAGCACCTGCAAAACGTGCTCGCGCAGGAGAACAGCGATGGCCGCTTCGTGGCTGACGGTGCGCAGGCCGGTCAGGATAAGAGCCGCCGCTCCTATGTCGATATGCACCGTTATGAGTCCCGCGATGTGCCGCAGTGGATGGAAAAACAAGTGTATCTGGCGCTCGGCGGGCTGCTGCTGGGTGCAGCGATGCTCGGTATCGATGCCACACCAATGGAAGGGTTTGATCAGCGCGAGCTGGATCTATCCCTCGGCCTGCGTGAAAAAGGGCTGACCAGCGTGGTGCTGGTGTCGCTGGGTTATCGCAGCGAAAAAGACTTCAACGCCGCCCTGCCGAAATCCCGCCTGCCGCGCGAAGAGGTGTTTACCTTTATTTAAGGCTTGTGTGCCGGGGGCGATACATGCCCCCGATTTCTCTTTATGAGATATTTGAGTCTCATCACACTCTGCGTTTTTTATTCTTCCGAAAAACTGTTTATCAAAAGTAGCGGTCAGCGAATTCATTGATCGCACCTATGCATTTTTCGCGCTTTGAAATTCTCGTCGCAATTCTTCTAATTATTTAGGGCATATTTGCAAAAAATTTTTAGGTGGTATCCTCACTGAAAAGTGAGCCTAAGGATGGCAATGATGAAAAAAGAACATAATGATGTCAGTAAATTTCTCAGCTACGTTCTCCGTCATCAACCAGAAGCGATTGGCCTTGAGCTGGACAGCGAAGGCTGGGCGAGCATTGATACGCTGATCGCGGGAGCGGCCAGCCAGGGGCAGCAGTTGGATAAGCCCCTCATTGAAGCCGTCGTGGCAAGCAGTGATAAAAAACGCTTCGCACTCTCCGCTGACGGGATGCGCATTCGCGCGGTGCAGGGACACTCGACGGCTAAAGTCGATATAACGTTCAGTGAAAAAAGACCGCCGGACACCTTGTACCACGGCACTGCCAGTCGTTTTCTTGCTTCGATTCTTGCCGAAGGTCTGACCCCGCAGTCGCGACAATATGTGCATCTCTCTGCCGATCGGGAGGTGGCGATTCAGGTGGGGCAGCGTTACGGTACGCCGGTTGTCCTGGAAATTAATGCACTCGCGATGTTTGAGCATGGGCATCAGTTCTTTCAGGCAGATAATGGCGTGTGGCTGGTCCGGCAGGTTGCAGTGGAATTTATCGGTCAGTGATGCTGGAACGCCTGATGGCGCTTCGCTTACCAGGCCTACAGGCGCTTGCGCCGGCATTCGGAAAACAAAAGCCTCCAGGCGGAGGCTTTTTTCAGAGTTAGCGCTCAGGAATAATTAAATCCCCGCGCACCACGCAGGAACCCAGCACGCTTTTGGTTTTTTCATTGAGCCACGCCACAATGCGCGCCGCCATGGCATCCATTGAGTACTCGATAGCCGGTATTTTCGGTATGCCCGGCAAATGCAACGAACCGGCGAGGCTGAAGACCATGATGTCCCCCGGCACGGATTTATTGAACGCCTGCAATTGCGGAATGACACGCTGGGCTTCCTGTTCGTCAGCCACCAGCAAGGCATTGAAATTCAGGGTGGTGGCATTATTGAGCAGCACCTGCAGCGCCACGGACGATGAAGTATCGTCCATGAAAATCAGATTGCGATTAAACGGCAGGAAATTGTTTTCCAGCGCGTGTTTATAACCGAGCAGCACCTGATCGGCAGAACCGCGGGCATCCGGATGAATCAGCGCGATTTGTCTTCTGCCCTGGCTTATCAGGAAGTTGCACGCGGTTTCGGCGGCAAAAGCGTGATCAAACTGAATGCTGTTGGGCGTATCCGATTCTGCACAGTCCACCAGAATGACATTGTCGTCGCTGATATCGAGCGGAAAACGCGCGCCGATAATCAGGATGTCGTCGCACAGGCCGCAGGTCAGTTCATCCAGCGCGTTCATCACACCCGCTTTGGTATTCGCAAAACGCAGCAGCAGGTGCTTTTGACTCTGGCTGAGGTGTTTTTCCAGCGCGTAGAGATAGCCCGTTGTCTGGTTGATATTTTCCTGGGCGCAGATAACGCCAATGCACCCTGTCGACTGACTCAGTAAGGACTGGGCGATAACATTAGGCCGGTAATTCAGCTCATCAACGGCTTTTAATACGGCGAGGCGACTGGCTTCCTTGACCCCGCGCGAACCACTCAACACCCGTGAGACTGTGGCTTTGGACACCCCAGCTAAACGCGATACGTCGTTGATTGTAGACATCTTTCTCCCCTGACAGACGACTTCATTGCGCCTGCAAAAACCAAGTACCACAACGGTTCATAATATAACCATCCGAAGTATATCCTTTTCTTTTTTTCATGGAAACCGATTTTCCGTTT
>DFPL01000186.1 GCA_002377245.1 Enterobacteriaceae bacterium UBA3516 | reverse complement strand
ACCTTCGGGTGCGAGACCAGCGCGCTTTCCACTTCGGCGGTGCCGATGCGGTGGCCGGAGACGTTGATCACGTCGTCGACGCGGCCGGTGATCCAGTAATAGCCGTCCTCATCGCGACGGCAGCCGTCACCGGTGAAGTAGCTGCCCGGGTAGGTGCGGAAGTAGGTGTCGATGAAACGCTGGTGATCACCATAGACGCTGCGCATCTGGCCCGGCCAGGAGTCGCGGATGATCAGGTTGCCTTCGGTGGCCCCTTCCTGGATCTCGCCCTCTGCATTCACCAGTGCGGGCTGCACGCCGAAGAACGGCAGCGTGGCCGAACCAGGCTTGAGATCGATGGCACCGGGCAGCGGCGAAATCAGGATGCCGCCGGTTTCGGTCTGCCACCAGGTGTCGATGACCGGGCATTTCTCATTGCCGATCTTCTTCCAGTACCACTCCCACGCTTCCGGGTTGATGGGCTCGCCCACGGAACCGAGAATGCGCAGCGATGAGCGATCGGTGCCTTCAACCGCTTTGTCACCTTCGGCCATTAGCGCGCGAATGGCGGTCGGCGCGGTGTAAAGAATGTTCACGTTGTGCTTGTCGACCACCTGACTCATACGCGCCGGGGTCGGCCAGTTTGGCACGCCTTCGAACATCAGGGTGGTGGCGCCGCAGGCCAGTGGCCCGTACAGCAGATAGCTGTGTCCGGTTACCCAGCCGACGTCGGCGGTGCACCAGTAAACATCGCCATCGTGGTAGTCAAAGACATATTTAAAGGTGGTGGCCGCATACACCAGATAACCCCCGGTGGTGTGCAGCACGCCTTTCGGCTTGCCGGTTGAACCAGAGGTATAAAGGATGAACAGCGGATCTTCCGCGTTGACCTCAACAGGCTGATGTTCATCGCTGGCATTGGCGGTGAGGGCGTCCCACCACAGGTCGCGGCCTTCGTGCCACTCAATCTTGCCACCGGTACGTTTGAGCACCACCACGTGTTCGACGGTTTTCACATTAGGGTTGTTCAGCGCGTCATCGACGTTCTTTTTCAAGGGGATACTGCGCCCGGCACGTACCCCTTCGTCGGCGGTGATCACCAGCCGGGAACTGGAATCCACGATGCGCCCGGCGACGGCTTCCGGCGAGAAACCACCAAAGATAACCGAATGAACCGCACCAATGCGCGCACAGGCCAGCATGGCGACGGCGGCTTCCGGCACCATCGGCATATAAATCGCAACCACATCGCCTTTTTTAATCCCGAGATCGACCAGCACGTTGGCAAAGCGGCAGACGTCGCGATGCAGCTCGCGGTAGGTGATGTTTTTGCTCTGGCTGGCGTCGTCACCCTCCCAGATAATCGCCGTTCGATCGCCGTGAGTTGCAAGATGGCGATCGAGACAGTTTGCCGCCAGATTCAGCGTGCCGTCTTCATACCATTTAATGGAAATATTACCTGGCGCGAAGGAGGTATTTTTTACCTTCTGATAAGGCTGCATCCAGTCGAGAATTTTGCCCTGTTCGCCCCAGAATGCATCCGGGTCAGTGACCGATTGCTGATATTTCGTTTCGTACTGCTCCGGATTGATCAGGCAACGCTCCGCAATATTTGCGGGAATATCGTGTTTATGGATTTGGCTCATGGCTTTTGCTCTCCTTGTAGGATGTTAATGATATGTCACATAAACGTTAATTGTAGGGGCTTTGCCTGGTTTGTTTATTATTTGCGCGACAGATCACGCATTGATGAACAGGTTGAAAAATGGGCAAATGACACTTTGCGGGAAAATAATTACGGGGATGTATTATCGAAAATGGGCTGAAAAAAAGCGTTTTCATAACATATAGTTATGCACGATAAATAACATAAAAAAGCGTTTTTATGTAAAAAATCAGTCAAACCCACTTCTGTTAAAGGGTTGCACGTTACACCTTGCAAATGGTACTGATAATGCGCGTTAAAAAACCCCGCAAGAGCGTGTGACGCTAACCATACCCTTTCCGTATGAGTCGTTCCCCAATCGGGAAGGTCGCTTCATTGAGGATCTCTGTAGATATGAAAACATTTAAAGTCAGCCTGGCCTGGCAGATTCTGCTGGCCCTCGTGCTGGGTATTCTTCTGGGCAGTTACTTGCACTACCAGAGTGACAGCCGCGAATGGCTTATTGCCAATCTTCTGTCTCCGGCAGGGGATATCTTTATCCACTTAATCAAAATGATTGTGGTGCCCATTGTTATTTCCACGCTGGTTGTCGGTATTGCCGGTGTCGGTGATGCGAAACAACTGGGGCGAATTGGCCTGAAAACCATTCTCTATTTCGAAGTGATCACCACGGTTGCTATCGTACTGGGTATTACGCTGGCGAACGTCTTCCAGCCGGGTACCGGTATCGATATGACGCAGCTTGCGTCGGTGGATATTTCGAAATATCAGAGCACGACGGCAGAAGTGCAAAGCCATGCTCATGGTCTGATGGGGACGATTCTGTCGCTGGTGCCGACCAATATCGTCGCGTCGATGGCAAAGGGTGAAATGCTGCCGATCATTTTCTTCTCGGTGCTGTTTGGTCTGGGGCTCTCCTCCCTGCCAGCCACCCACCGCGAGCCGCTGGTCACCGTGTTCCGCTCCATTTCTGAAACCATGTTTAAAGTCACCCATATGGTGATGCGTTATGCGCCAGTGGGCGTGTTTGCGCTGATCTCCGTGACCGTCGCCAACTTTGGTTTTGCTTCTTTGTGGCCGCTGGCGAAGCTGGTTATCCTGGTGTATTTCGCGATTCTGTTCTTCGCACTGGTGGTGCTGGGGATCGTGGCGCGTATCTGCAAGCTCAGCATCTGGACGCTTATCCGCATCCTGAAAGAAGAGCTGATTCTGGCCTACTCCACCGCAAGCTCTGAGAGCGTGCTGCCGCGTATCATTGAGAAGATGGAAGCCTACGGCGCCCCGGCATCGATCACCAGCTTCGTGGTGCCAACCGGTTACTCTTTCAATCTGGACGGTTCTACGCTGTACCAGAGTATTGCCGCTATCTTTATTGCCCAGCTGTATGGCATTGAGCTGTCGCTGAGCCAGGAGATAATCCTGGTGCTGACGCTGATGGTCACCTCAAAAGGTATCGCAGGCGTGCCGGGTGTCTCCTTTGTGGTGCTGCTGGCCACCCTGGGCAGCGTCGGTATCCCGCTGGAAGGTCTGGCGTTTATTGCTGGCGTTGACCGTATCCTTGATATGGCGCGTACCGCCCTGAACGTTGTCGGCAATGCGCTGGCCGTGCTGGTTATCGCGAAGTGGGAACACCGCTTCGACAGCAAAAAAGCACAGGCTTATGAGCGAGACGTGCTCGGTAAGTTTGATAAGACGGCCGATCTGTAATTTTTGCTCCGCCCTCGCCAGATGATGAGGGCGGAGAAAAATTGGGTGCATTAAGAACCACACTTCCAAAAAGCCGGGCGAGTTTCCCCGCCCGGAGAGTTAGCCTAACGAACAAGCTAATTTCGCCACCACCTCCTGATTCTGTCCACGAATATATAATTCGCAAAGTTTTCCACGATGAATAAATGAAAACATCAGGATCGTCAGACACACGATAATAAGAATGGCTAACGTATATTTTAATGGCGTCATGCCTAATACTCCTTGCAAAAAAAAGGGTACGAGGCTACTCTCAACTTGGTTGGAGTTGAGGTAGAGTAGCCTCGGGTTATTGGAAACTAGCCCGGGGCTTTTCAACTCTCTGACCTTCAACAATCATGCTCAAGACCAGAAAGCCTTAAGCACCCGCCTTGTATATTATTCAATTCTTATTAAAACGAAAGAAAAAACAGAATGTAATTTCGTTGCACTTATTACAGGTTCATGGAATAACGTTCGCAAAAATATTTTTTATTTATTTTATGAGTTAATTGTTGCTGTAAATAAAAAGGCGTAGGGAATAAATTCTCTGCGCCTTTATTTATTGCCTCGCTCTATTATCCCAGTGCACTTTCGCGCAAACGAGACTTCAGCTTGTTGTATTCATCAATCACATACTGTTCTGCGGCGTGCTGATCGGCAATAGGTTCAATATTGACGGCACAGTACTTATATTCCGGCGTTTTGGTTATCGGACTCAGGTTCTCCGTTACCAGTTCATTGCAGGCGCCAATCCACCACTGGTAGGTCATATAGACCGCCCCTCTGTTGGGGCGCTCGCTGACCTGAGCCCGGGTAATAATCCGACCCTTGCGTGAGTTCACCCAGACCAGTGCTTCATCCTCAATGCCGAGGCGTTCGGCATCGGCGGTGTTGATTTGCGCATAGCCGGGTTCATCCGCCAGGGCAGAGAGTGCAGCACAGTTACCGGTCATCGAGCGGCAGGAGTAGTGGCCGACTTCACGCACGGTAGAGAGCACCATCGGGAACGCGTCAGTGAGTTTATCGATTGGCGCGACCCAGTCGCAGGTGAAGAACTTCGCCAGGCCTGTATCGGTGTCGAACTTCTCTTTAAAGAGATACGAGGTTCCCTGGTCGGCATCCGATGTGTCGCGACATGGCCACTGGATATAGCCCAGTTCACCCATTTTCTCATAGGTCGCCCCATAGAAGTCCGGGCAGAGATGCCGCAACTCGTCCCAGATTTCCTGGGTGTTGTTGTAATGCATCGGATAACCCATGCGGGTGGCGATCTCACTGATAATCTGCCAGTCCGTTTTCAGGTCCCACTTCGGCTCGACCGCTTTAAAGAAGCGCTGGAAGCCGCGATCTGCCGCCGTGTAAACACCTTCGTGCTCACCCCACGAGGTGGAGGGCAAGATGACATCCGCCGCTGACGCGGTTTTGGTCATGAAGATATCCTGCACAATGACCAGTTCCAGATCCTCAAACCCTTTACGCACGGCAGAGAGTTCAGCGTCCGTCTGCAACGGATCTTCCCCCATGATGTAAGCGGCACGCACTTCACCATGCGCCGCACGGTGCGGCAGTTCGCTGATGCGGTAGCCGGTATGAGCGGGCAGGCTGTCAACGCCCCAGGCTTTGGCGAATTTATCGCGGTTGGCCTGCTCTTTAACGAACTGGTAGCCAGGGAAGGTGTCCGGCAATGCACCCATATCGCAGGCACCCTGGACGTTGTTCTGCCCACGCACCGGGTTCACGCCAACGTGCGGTTTACCGAGATTCCCGGTCATCATGGCGAGGCTGGTTAGCGAACGCACGGTTTCCACACCCTGATAGAACTGAGTGACGCCCATGCCCCACAGGATGGTGGCGTTTTTTGCGCCGGCATACATCCGCGCCGCTTTGCGAATATCCGCCGCACTCACGCCGGTAATCGCTTCTACTGACTCCGGCGTATAGCCTTCGACGATTTTGCGATACTCCTCGAAGCCTTCAGTACGCGCCGCCACAAACGCCCGGTCGTACAGCTGCTCTTCAATGATCACATGCCCCATCGCGTTGAGCAGCGCGATGTTGGAGCCGTTTTTCAACGCCAGGTGCATATCGGCAATGCGCGCGGTTTCAATTTTGCGCGGATCGCAGAC
>DFPL01000261.1 GCA_002377245.1 Enterobacteriaceae bacterium UBA3516 | reverse complement strand
TCACCCCGGCCCTCTCCCACGGGAGAGGGAGCAAACACTAAAAACGGCACCCGGTGGTGCCGTTTTGCTTTTACCTCCGCAGAAGCCGCAGGGCGTTTGCTGTTACCAGTACCGTTGCGCCGGTATCGGCCAGCACGGCCAGCCATAACCCGGTCATGCCAAGCAATGTTGTCACCAGGAATATGGCTTTCAGTCCCAGCGCGAGCGCGATGTTCTGGCGAATATTGGCCTGCGTGGCGCGGGCTAAAGTTATCATCTGCGCCAGACCACCGAGCCGATTATGCGTTAAGGCCGCATCGGCCGTTTCCAGCGCCACGTCCGTTCCGCTGCCCATGGCAATGCCGATGGTGGCGGCCTTCATGGCAGGGGCGTCGTTAATACCGTCGCCGACCATCGCCAGCGGTGCCTGTTTATTCAACGCAATCACCGCGTTGACTTTATCTTCCGGCAACAGACCGGCACGGAAATCCATCTTCAGCTCAGCGGCAATGGTCGCCGCGGCGCGGGGGTTATCCCCGGTCAGCATCACGCCCTGTATGCCAAGTTCCCGCAGTGCCGCAATGGCCTGGCGTGCGTCCTCACGCAGGGTGTCGCGCAGGGCAATCGACCCCATTACCGCCCCTTCTCGCAGCACCACAATCACCGTTTCGCCCTGATTTTCCTGATGACGAATAGCCGTTAGCAGATTGTCTTCCAGTAAATTACCAGCCAGTTTATCCGGTGCGCTCAGGCGTATGGATTCCCCATTGACCTGGGCTTCAATCCCTTTGCCCACTAACGCACGTTGGTTTTCAGCGTGAGGCAGAACCAACCGGCGCGCTTCGGCTTCGCGCAAAATGGCCTGTGCGAGGGGGTGAGTCGAACCTTGTTCAACGGCGGCAGCCAGCATCAGCAGTGTGTCTTCACTGCTATCGGCAAGCGGGTAAATACCGGTCACATTGGGCTTGCCCTCGGTTAAGGTGCCGGTTTTATCGAAGGCGAGCTGCTGAACGGACGCCAGTTGCTCCAGGGCGGCCCCCCCTTTAATCAACGCACCATATCGGGAGGCGGCGGCAAGTCCTGAGGTAATCGCTGCTGGTGTTGAGATCACCAGCGCGCACGGGCAACCGATCAACAGCAGCGTCAGCCCTTTATAGATCCATGCCAGCCATGCGTCGCCCAACATCAGCGGCGGCACAACGGCTACCAGCAGAGCGACCACCATGATAGCGGGGGTATAAATCCGGCTGAAGCGGTCGATAAAACGTTCGATGGGCGCGCGACGTTCTTCAGCTTCTTCAATCAGCTTCAGGATGCGGTCGATAGCACTTTCGCCGGGCATTGACACCACGTTGAGCGTTACCAGGCGGTCAACGCTGGTGGCACCGGCCGGAATGCTGTCACCGCGGGCATGCTCTACGGGGAGAGATTCGCCGGTTAAGGCACTCTCATCAAAGCTGGCGAAAGGAGATATCAACTTACCATCTGCCGGTAAACGCCCCCCGGCCGGGACTTCAATCACATCGCCTGGGCGCAGCACGCCGGCCGTTACGCTCTCGCGCTTGCCATCGACGATGCGGATGGCGGTATCCGGTTTTAGCGCCATTAATGCGCTGACGCCACGACGGGCACGGCTGGCGGCCCAGCCTTCGAGTCGTTCCCCCACGAGGAACAGCAGCAGTACCATCGCCGCTTCTGCAGTAGCGCCGATAAACAACGCCCCAATGGCGGCCACGCTCATCAATGTTTCAATGGCAAACCAGCTGCCACTGCGCATCAGGCGTAATGCCTGGCGGGCAATCGGGAACAAGCCCACCAGGGTGGTAATGATAAATGCTGCCTGACCAAAGGGGTGGTTAAACTGCTCCAGCAGCCAGCTTGCGCTCATCATCACCATCAGCAGAATCAGCGGCAGATTTTCCCGCAGCCGGGAAGGGGCAGGTTCTGCAGGCGCGCTTTCGCTCTTAAGGCTGTAGCCCGCCTGTTTAACCGCTTTTTCCACCTGCTGACGAATATCGCTTGCGGCAACCACGGTCAGTTTTTCCGTGGCAAAAGCCACCTGAACGAGACTGACGCCGTCAATCTGGCGTACAGCATTTTCTACTTTTCGTGCACAGGCACCGCAGTCCATCCCGGCGACGAGCCAGCTATAGCGTTCGCCTTCGCTGCTTTCAATGGGCGTGACAGACGTTTCGCATGCGTCACCGCACTCGCAGGTTGGTGTTTCGATGTTCACCGGGCGCATTTTCAGCGCGGCAAACTGAGGGGTTTTGGCGGTATTGGGGGGCGACATGGCATCCTCCGGTGAATGATAATTTTCTCATTAACCGGAGGATACACTCTGGAGTCGACTCCAGAGTCAAGCGTTTTAAATATACAGTGAACGCACGATCAAAAAATGCCCGGCAAAGTAGCAGGCTGCGGAGATAGCGTTATCTGCCCGGAAACGACGGCGATAGTGGCTCCCCAGCCAGACAACATTGCTGATAAGCAGCAGGGCGGCACCCACGAAGGCAGAGAGCGCCGGGCTGGTTGGGCGGAAGAACCACAGTTCACCTGCCAGCCAGACCATCACCAGCGTCATGGCGATAAAGGTACAGACCGGCATCCGCAGCGTTTCAAGGCGCGTCCAGATAACCCCAATCAGCAGAGCGCCGATGATGAGCAGCGCAACCGGCAGCGGCCAGAAAAATGAAAGCGTCATCTGACTGGCGAAGTAGATGGTGTACAACAGATGGGCGAGGAAAAACGCCCCGATGGCATACAACAACTGCTGTCGTGGCAGCAGCGTGAGCGCATCACCGACCAATGACGCACAAAGCCCGGCCAGTACAAGGTAGCTAATGGCATCGAACATCGGCGCCTGCCAGGCGAGCAACAGTAGTAAGAGTAGCGTGACGGGTTTAAACACCCAGCGTTGCCATGTGGGCCCCCGGTAGGAGGCATCCACATACAGCCAGGCGGAGAAACAGACAGCAATAAATGACCAAAGCATAATAAGTCCCTGAATCCGTTATTGTATCGCGAGCACCATGCCCACGGCTCTTGCCTTGAGTTTAGTGGTCGCGACGGGCGAATGACAATGTTACGGAAGACAGGGGAATCTTAAAAAGGTGCTTTTATTTTTTTGCCTTGAGTTTTTTGAGCCAAATCAGCAGTTCAAAAACACCAAACAGGAAGATGCGGAATTCTTCCAGGCGGGTCATCTGCGGGCCGTCTTTCGGCAGCGTTTTTTTCATCATCGTGGCCTGCAGCGCATGCATAAACACGGTGAAGAACAGGGCAACATTGACGAAGATGTTGAGTGGCTTCGGGAACGGGGAAAACAGGTTCAGCAGAAGAAACGCCCAGACGAAGAGCATCAACAGACGCCCGAGGTTAATCAGTATGTTCATCTTTCACTCCTTGTGATTCACGCAGATACAAACGGTAGGCGACCTGCCCGGCGATTTTCTCCCGGTGCAGACTCCAGCTTGCCGGGACCGGCGGCAGACCGTTTTCTACTTCGCTTTCCACATAGATTAGCGCGTCATCCGCCAGCCAGCCGTTGTTTTCCAGCAGCGTTAAGGTTTCTTCGAGCATACCTTTACGAAACGGCGGGTCGACGAAGACGATATTGTGCGGCGTCCCCGCCTGGGCCAGAAATGCCAGGGAATTGCCGGTGACCACGTTGCCGTTGCTGGCTTTTAATGTCGCCAGATTCTGCTGCAACTGCTGCGCGACGCCACGTTCCATCTCAAGCAGCGTGGCGCTGGCGGCATAGCGGGACAGCGCTTCTAAGCCCAGCGCGCCGCTGCCGGCAAAGCAGTCAAGGCAATGTGCATCAACCATGGACGGCGCCAGCCAGTTGAACAGGGTTTCACGCACGCGGTCGGTGGTAGGGCGCAGGCCGGGGCTGTCTGGTACAGGGAGTTTTCGTCCGCGCCATTGTCCGCCAATGATGCGGATTTGGCCGGTGGTGGCCCGAGTGGGTTTCTTCATGGTCTTCGCTTTGCTCATCATTTCGGCCTGCTATTCTAGCGGCGTGTCGCGCGGCGCGAAACCTTAATCCGCAGGCGGTGAAGCGTGTTCAGGAAAGTGATAGACTATTTAGCTAATTACATTTTTTTAGCCCCGGCTACGGCAATGTGGGCTTGTGCCATAAATTAACCGCGGGAGTATGGTCGCAAATGGCGGATGAAAAGAAACGTGGCTTCTTCTCCTGGCTCGGCTTTGGGCAAAAAGATCAGGCAAAAGAAGAAGTAAAAGAACAAGTAAAAGAAGAAGTCCAGCAACAGGAGACGGCGCAGCCAGCCGAATCTGAACAACCGCATACCGAGCAGGAGAGTGAAGCCTTCGCGCAAGACGTGGTTGAGGTGACGGAACAGCTCGTTGAACGCGATGCTGAGCCAGATATTGTTGAAGCGCCACAGCCTGCTGCGGTTGAACGCGATGCCGGGCCAGAAATTGTTGAAGTCCCACAGCCTGCGATGGTTGAACACGAAGAGCTGCCGTTGCCGGAAGAGGTGTCTGCGCCTGACAACGCACAAGAAGAGTGGCAGCCAGAGCAGGAAACTGTAGATGAAGAAGAGGCACCGCTCAGCGATGAAGAGCTGGAAGCGCAGGCTTTAGCCGCTGTTGCTGCAGAAGAGGCGCTGGTGGTTGTACCGGTTGACGCACCGGTAGAAGAATCTGTAGACGAACCGGTTGAAGAAGCCGTGGTTGAGCAAGAGAAACCAACCAAAGAGGGCTTTTTCGCACGTCTTAAACGCAGCCTGCTGAAAACCAAAGAAAACCTCGGTTCCGGATTTATCAGTCTGTTCCGTGGCAAAAAAATCGATGATGATCTCTTTGAAGAGCTGGAAGAGCAGCTGTTGATTGCCGATGTGGGCGTTGAAACGACCCGTAAGATCATCGCCAATCTGACCGAAGGCGCCTCGCGCAAGCAGTTACGTGACGCCGAAGCACTCTATGGTTTGCTGAAAGAAGAGATGGGTGACATTCTTGCCAACGTCGACGAGCCGCTGAACGTAGAAGGCAAAACACCTTTTGTTATTCTGATGGTTGGCGTTAACGGCGTGGGTAAAACCACTACCATCGGTAAACTGGCGCGCCAGTTTGAGCAGCAGGGCAAGTCGGTCATGCTGGCCGCTGGGGATACCTTCCGTGCCGCTGCCGTTGAGCAGTTGCAGGTGTGGGGCCAGCGTAACAACATTCCGGTCATCGCTCAGCATACCGGTGCGGACTCAGCTTCGGTAATTTTTGATGCGATTCAGGCAGCGAAAGCGCGCCACGTGGATGTGCTGATCGCCGACACTGCCGGGCGCTTGCAGAATAAAGCGCACCTGATGGAAGAGCTGAAGAAAATTGTCCGCGTGATGAAAAAGCTGGACGAGGATGCCCCGCATGAAATCATGCTGACTATTGATGCCAGCACCGGGCAGAATGCGGTAAGCCAGGCCAAACTGTTCCATGAAGCTGTTGGCCTGACAGGGATAACGCTGACCAAGCTGGACGGAACCGCCAAGGGGGGTGTCATCTTCTCGGTCGCCGATCAGTTCGGCATTCCTATTCGTTACATCGGGGTCGGCGAACGTATTGAGGACCTGCGTCCGTTTAATGCGGGCGATTTTATAGAGGCACTTTTTGCCCGAGAGGATTAACAATGATTCGCTTTGAACACGTCAGCAAAGCCTATCTCGGTGGGAGACAAGCGTTGCAGGGGGTGACTTTCCACCTGCAACCGGGCGAGATGGCATTTCTGACCGGCCACTCCGGCGCAGGGAAAAGTACTCTGCTTAAGCTTATTTGTGGCATCGAGCGGCCAAGCGCCGGGAAAATTCTGTTTGCTGGGCATGATATTTCGCGCCTGAAAAACCGCGAAGTGCCGTTTTTGCGTCGACAGATCGGCATGATTTTCCAGGATCACCATCTCTTAATGGACAGAACGGTATACGACAACGTGGCGATCCCGTTGATTATTGCCGGCGCCAGCGGGGATGACATCCGCCGTCGCGTCTCTGCGGCGTTAGATAAAGTGGGCTTGCTCGACAAAGCGAGAAGTTTCCCCATTCAGCTGTCTGGTGGTGAGCAACAGCGCGTGGGCATTGCCCGTGCGGTGGTGAACAAGCCTGCGGTGCTGCTGGCGGATGAACCGACCGGTAACCTGGATGAAGCCCTCTCTGAGGGGATTTTACGTCTTTTCGAGGAGTTCAACCGCGTTGGGGTAACGGTTCTGATGGCGACGCATGCCCTGGGGCTTATTTCCAGCCGTCCTTACCGCGTCCTGTCCCTCAGCGACGGGCATATGCATGGAGGCCGCATCGGTGAATAAGCGCGAGGCAATGAACCACATACGCCGGTTCGGCGGCAAATTAGATCGTTTCCGTAAGTCGGCAGGCGGTGCAGGGGATGCGGGACGTAACGCTCCGCGCCGGGGTAAAACGCCACCGAAACCGAACTCGCGTAAAACCAATGTTTTTAACGAGCAGGTGCGCTACGCCTTCCAGGGTGCGTTGCAGGATCTTAAAAGCAAGCCGTTTGCGACCTTCCTGACGGTGATGGTGATCGCCATCTCCCTGACGCTGCCGAGCGTCTGCTATATGGTTTACAAAAACGTCAACGAGGCCGCCTCGCAATATTACCCGTCTCCGCAAATTACCGTGTACCTGGATAAATCGCTGGATGACGATGCGGCGGCCCAGGTGGTGGGGCAGTTGCAGTCCGAGCAGGGGGTTGAGAAGGTCAATTACCTGTCTCGCGAAGATGCGCTGGGGGAATTCCGTAACTGGTCGGGGTTTGGCGGCGCACTGGATATGCTGGAAGAAAACCCGTTGCCGGCGGTCGCCGTGGTGATCCCGAAGCTGGATTTCCAGGGAACCGACTCGCTGAATACGTTGCGCGATCGCATTACCAGGCTGCACGGCATTGATGAAGTGCGTATGGACGACAGCTGGTTTGCGCGTCTGGCTTCTCTGACCGGGCTGGTCGGGCGGGTGTCGGCGATGATTGGCGTATTAATGGTGGCGGCTGTTTTCCTGGTCATTGGTAACAGCGTGCGCTTAAGCATCTTTTCTCGTCGTGACACCATCAACGTCCAGAAGCTGATTGGCGCAACGGATGGCTTTATCCTGCGTCCTTTCCTGTATGGCGGGGCGCTACTGGGCTTTTGCGGCGCGTTCCTGTCACTCATTCTTTCTGAGATTCTGGTGATGCGCCTTTCATCGGCGGTGACCGAAGTGGCGAAGGTGTTCGGCACGCAGTTTGAATTAAGTGGTCTGTCGTTTGATGAATGTTTGCTACTGCTGCTGGTGTGCTCAATGATTGGCTGGGTGGCCGCCTGGCTTGCCACAGTTCAACATTTACGTCACTTTACTCCACAGTAAAAAATCTCTGATATACTCTTTCCCTGCAATGCAGTATTCCCGTAGCAGGGAAAGCGTATAACTCATATCTCCCTTTTCCTGCCCCGGTTTTTCATACTTATGTCACATTTTGTGCCTAATTTATTCACAACCCATCCTGGAACTTGTGGATAAAATCACTGTCTGATAAAAGAGTGAATGCTATTCTCGTTGCTCATTAACGCTGGCATGTTTGTTGCCTGATGGGGACAGACCGCCGCCAGTCGGATGTAAATTGAGAGGATTTGAATGACCAAAGAAATGCAAACTTTAGCTTTAGCCCCTGTTGGTAACCTGGAGTCTTACGTCCGGGCTGCGAACGCATGGCCGATGTTGACGGCTGATGAAGAAAGGGCATTGGCTGAAAAGCTGCATTACCAGGGCGATCTGGAAGCAGCTAAAACGCTGATCCTGTCTCACCTGCGCTTTGTTGTTCATGTTGCTCGTAACTATTCGGGCTACGGCCTGCCGCAGGCTGACCTGATTCAGGAAGGTAACATTGGCCTGATGAAAGCCGTGCGCCGTTTTAACCCGGAAGTGGGTGTACGTCTGGTCTCTTTCGCCGTGCACTGGATCAAAGCCGAAATTCATGAATACGTGCTGCGTAACTGGCGCATTGTGAAAGTCGCCACCACCAAAGCACAGCGTAAACTGTTCTTTAACCTGCGTAAAACCAAGCAGCGTCTGGGCTGGTTTAATCAGGATGAAGTGGAAATGGTGGCCCGTGAACTGGGCGTGAGCAGCAAAGACGTGCGCGAAATGGAATCCCGTATGTCGGCACAGGATATGGCGTTTGATATGTCCTCCGACGACGATTCCGAAAGCCACGCGGTTGCGCCGGTGCTCTACCTGCAGGACAAATCGTCTAACTTTGCTGACGGCATTGAAGATGATAACTGGGAAGAGCAGGCCGCTAACAAACTGACCTTTGCGATGGAAGGTCTCGATGAGCGTAGCCAGGATATTATCCGCGCCCGTTGGCTGGACGACGACAACAAGTCCACGCTGCAGGAACTGGCAGATCGTTACGGTGTTTCCGCTGAGCGTGTACGCCAGTTGGAAAAGAATGCGATGAAAAAACTGCGCGCTGCCATTGAAGCGTAATTAATACGCGAAAGAATAAGCCGGGTTAAGCGAAAGCGACCCGGCTTTTTGTTGTCTTAACTCTGCCCTCTCATGCAGTCGAGCAGTCCCTTAAACGCTGCCTCCATCTCCTCCTCTTCCATGGCGGCAAAGCCCATTAACAGGCCTTTAAGCGGCTCATTTCCTGCGTAATAGCGTGAAAGCGCGCGCACCAGAATGCCCCGTTCGTTCGCCCTGCGAGCAAGGGCTACGTCATCGCATTTGTCGGGCAGTGACAGCACCAGGTGCAGGCCGGCATTGTCGTTAAATTCACTTAGGGCTTCTTTTCCCAGCGCGTCTGTAATCATGCCTGCCAGCCGTGCGCGGCGTCGGGCATAGAGTAACCGCATTCGACGAATGTGCGCCGTGTAATACCCTTCGCTGATAAACAGCGCCAGCGCTTCCTGATCCAACAGTCGCCCACCACGATAAAGCTCTGCATGCGCTGTCTTTAAAGCCTGCATCAACGGGCGAGGCAGCACCAGATAGCCGAGACGAAGCCCTGGGTAGAGTGTCTTACTGAATGTGCCGGTGTAAATGACCGGGGCATCGTCCACCAGGCCCTGCAGCGCAGGGATGGGTTGACCGGAAAAGCGAAACTCGCTGTCGTAATCATCCTCGACAATCCAGCTTCCCGTTTGCCGTGCCAGCGCTAATAAACGCTGGCGACGTTCAAGGCTCATCACGCAGCCGAGAGGATACTGGTGAGAGGGGGTAACAAAAATCAGTTTTGGCGGCGTATTCCCGGCTTCGGGGGGATTCATACCGGCATGGTCGACGTTAATGGGTTCTAGCGTGACGCCATTCATCGCCAGGACATTGCGAATGCCCCAGTAGGCGGGTTCCTCAATCCAGGCGCTATCGCCGGGATTACACAACATGCGTGATACCAGATCGATCGCCTGATGAATGCCTTCGGTTATCAGGATCTGCTCCGCGCTGCATTTAACCGATCGGGTGATGCGTAGATAATCCACCAGGGCCTGCTGCAATGCCGGGCTTCCGCCGGCGCTGCTATAGGAGAGCTGACTGGCCTGCGGCTTTCGGCTGACGCGGGAGTAGATTTTACGAAACAGCGTATGCGGAAAAGCATTCACATCGGGTACGCCGGGCAAAAAAGCGCCCCACTGACGCAGGCTGGCGCTGCTGCGCTGGATGAGCGTCGACCCTCTATCGGACAAGTGTAAGGGAAGGTCGCCTGCGGCATCTTCTGTTCGTGATGACGGGGCTGAGAGCAGGCTGTCCGGTACGGTCTGCGCCACAAAAGTGCCGCTGCCGGTACGTGAAACCACATACCCTTCTGCCAGCAGCTGTTCATACACCGTCAGCACCGTATTGCGTGACAGATGCAGTTCAGTCGCCAAATCACGACTGGGCGGCAGACGACTTTGCGGCGGCAGGCTGCCATCAAGAATCGACAGGCGAATCGCGTTATAGAGTTTTTTATGCAGCTTGCCATCGCGCTGCGCGTCCAGACGCAATTGCAATAAGTCACTGACAAGTGAACGCAATTGGATCCCTTAATAATTCAAAACTGGTACTCGATTATAGGACCGCTTGTGGCATTGTGGCAAAAGATGACTGCTGCGAAATGAATCAGTGACGGGGGAGTACAGGGTGAAAAATAATGACTTACAAGCACGCCGTTTAGCGGCGACACCGCGTGGAATTGGCGTCATGTGCGGCTTCTATGCCGACAAAGCAGAAAATGCCACGCTGTGGGATGTCGAAGGTAATGAAGTGATCGATTTTGCAGCCGGGATTGCGGTGCTGAATACCGGGCATCGTCATCCGAAAGTCATTGCTGCGGTGGAAAAACAGCTACAGGCCTTTACCCACACCGCTTATCAAATTGTCCCTTACGAAAGTTATGTCTCGCTGGCGGAGCGCATTAACGAACGCGTCCCTGTCGAAGGCCCGGCAAAAACGGCTTTTTTCTCGACCGGTGCTGAAGCCGTTGAGAACGCCGTAAAAATTGCTCGCGCCTACACCAAACGTCCTGGCGTCATCACCTTTGGTGGCGGTTTCCATGGCCGAACGTACATGACCATGGCGCTGACCGGCAAAGTGGCTCCCTACAAAATCGGTTTTGGCCCTTTCCCCGGTTCTATCTTTCATGCGCAATTTCCAAATGCCCTGCATGGCGTGAGTACGGCTGAGGCGCTAAAAAGTCTGGATCGTATTTTTAAAGCGGATATTGCCCCCGATCAGGTTGCTGCTATTTTGCTGGAACCGATTCAGGGCGAAGGTGGGTTTAACGTCGCGCCTGATGATTTTATGCAGGCCCTGCGTAAACTTTGTGACACGCACGGCATTCTGCTGATTACCGATGAAGTGCAAAGCGGTTTTGCCCGCACCGGCAAGTTATTCGCCGTGGAGCATTTCAGCGTGAAGCCTGATCTCATCACCATGGCGAAGAGCCTCGCGGGAGGCTTGCCGCTCTCGGCGGTCGCCGGGCGTGCAGAGGTGATGGATGCGCCAGCCCCTGGTGGGCTGGGTGGTACTTATGCCGGTAACCCCCTGGCGGTGGCGGCAGCGCATGCCGTGCTGGATGTTATTGAAGAAGAGGATCTGTGCGAGCGTGCGAATCATCTTGGCAAACACCTGGTCGAAGTGCTGACGAAAGCCAAAGCGGACTGCCCGTTCATTGCGGACATTCGTGCCCAGGGGTCGATGGTGGCCGTCGAGTTTAACGATCCACAAACCGGGGAACCCTCAGCGGAATTTACCAAACAGGTACAGGATAACGCGCTGGCCGCCGGGTTGCTGCTACTGAGCTGCGGCGTTTATGGCAACGTCATTCGTTTCCTCTATCCGCTGACGATCCCTGAAGTTCAGTTCCGTAAAGCGCTGGATATCATTCACCAGTCGCTGACACGATAAACCTCTTTGCTTCCCCGAGCCGCCTTTTTGGCGGCTTTCTTATTATGTTCATCTGTCTGTTATCTATCCTTCAAAAATGTTGTTCCAAATTTCAGAAAATGGGGTATGTTTTAGCAGAGAATGCTGCAAAGGCACGGGCAGACCGGCTCCGAATCACTATCATATTCTTTTCTTATGATGGTAAACAAAATAATGTGCCGAACAACAACATCACAACAAATTCAATCACCATAAGAATGGGGAACCTCAGGATGAAAATGAAGGGCAAAGCGTTACTGGCAGGATGTATTGCGTTAGCGATGAGCAACATGGCATTTGCCAAAGATATTAAAGTTGCCGTTGTCGGTGCGATGTCTGGCCCGGTTGCGCAGTACGGTGATCAGGAATTTACGGGTGCTGAGCAGGCTGTTGCGGATATCAATGCCAAAGGCGGTATTAAAGGCGACAAACTGGTCATCACCAAATACGACGATGCATGTGACCCGAAACAAGCGGTCGCGGTAGCAAACAAAGTGGTCAACGATGGCATTAAATACGTTATCGGCCACCTGTGCTCCTCTTCTACTCAGCCAGCGTCTGACATTTATGAAGACGAAGGCATTCTGATGATCACCCCGGCAGCGACCGCACCTGAGCTGACTGCACGTGGTTATAAACTGACACTGCGTACCACTGGCCTGGACTCAGACCAGGGCCCAACCGCTGCAAAATACATTCTTGAGAGCGTGAAACCGCAGCGTATTGCTGTTATTCACGACAAACAGCAGTACGGTGAAGGTCTGGCGCGCGCAGTACAAGACGGCCTGAAGAAAGGCGGCGCGAACGTTGTCTTCTTTGACGGTATTACCGCAGGTGAAAAAGACTTCTCTACCCTGGTAGCGCGTCTGAAGAAAGAAAATATCGATTTCGTCTATTACGGTGGTTACCACCCGGAAATGGGCCAGATCCTGCGTCAGTCTCGTGCCGCGGGTCTGAAAACCAAGTTCATGGGGCCGGAGGGCGTGGCGAACGTTTCCCTGTCTAACATCGCGGGCGAATCTGCTGAAGGCATGTTAGTCACCAAACCGAAGAACTACGATCAGGTTCCAGCGAACAAACCTATCGTTGATGCGATCAAAGCGAAGAAACAGGATCCAAGCGGTGCCTTCGTCTGGACCACCTACGCGGCATTGCAGTCTCTGGCCGCTGGCCTGAATCAGACCGCAGAACCGGCTGAAATCGCAACCTGGCTGAAAGCGAACTCTGTTGAAACCGTCATGGGCCCGCTGTCCTGGGACGAAAAGGGTGATCTGAAGGGCTTTGAGTTCGGCGTGTTTACCTGGCATGCGAACGGTACGGCCACCGACGCCAAATAAACAGCAAAAAGGCAACGCAAGTTGCCTTTTTTAATGTTTGCTCCCTCTCCCCGTGGG